>JAGPCK010000076.1 GCA_018058135.1 Bacteroidia bacterium
CACAAGGTTTAAGTGACCTCGATAAACGCGAGTACCTGCGTCAGTCATTGTATTACCTAGTAATGCACGAAATGGGACATACCATGGGATTAATGCACAACATGAAAGCCACACAGCTGTGGAACCCTGTTCAGGCGCACGATAAAAAATTGACGCAAGCCATCGGACTGGTGGGTTCAGTAATGGACTATCCCGCAGCCAACATTGCTTTAGATAAAACCAAGCAAGGAGATTATTTCACTACCCGTCCGGGTCCGTATGATTTGTGGGCCATTGAGTATGGTTACTCAGAAGGACTGGAAGATGAGCAGAAAGAGCGGGAGCGTTTGCAAAAAATTCTCAGTCGCTCAGCTGATTCTACCCTGATGTTTGGTAACGATGCCGATGATATGCGCTCTTCATCTAATGGTATTGACCCACGTGTAAACGTGAATGATTTCAGTAACGATGCCATTACCTATTCTGTTGATCGCATACGTTTGATTAACCAAACACTGCCTAAGTTGAAAGAGAAATACATCAAAGAAGGAAGCACATACCAGGAACTGGTGCAGGCATACAGCATAAGCATGGGTGAGTGGTTTAACGCAGCCACAACCGTAACCCGTTACGTGGGCGGAGTGTATGTCGACAGAGCCGTGGCAGGACAAAAAGGAGCAACGCGTCCGTTGACACCGGTTGATTTAAAAGACCAGAAACGTGCAATGGCCGCATTGAATACCTACATCTTTTCTCCGAATGCCTTTGCTGCTCCCGCTGATTTGTACCAATACCTGCAGGTGCAACGCAGAGGATTTAACTTTTTCGGCACCAACGAGGATCCCAAGTTGCACGATAGGTTTGTTATCATGCAGATTAACGCATTGGCCCACTTAACAAATGGCAAAGTTTTGAAACGCATGACAGATTCCCGCTTGTACGGTAACAAATACAGTGTGTACGACATGTTTAGTGACCTTACAGAATATTGTTTCAGAGATGATATGGCCGGAACAGTGAATACCATTCGTCAGAATTTACAACTGGAGTACACCAGGCGGTTAATTACTGTGGCCGGTATTCAGGAAGGCAGCAACTCCAACTTCGACCCTATTTCCAAATCAGCAGCCATGAGCCAGTTGAAAAAAATACGTGGCCTGATGGCTATCGCATTAGTTACTTCAACAGGCGAAACCAAAGCTCACCGCGAGCACGTGGCCCTCTTGATTGATAAGGCTTTCGCGAAATAAATTGTATTTTTCTAAAAAACTCCGGTGTGTTGCCTCAATAACGCATCGGAGTTTTTTATTACCCCTGTCTGTTGTCTCACTATGCTTGAAGAAAAATTTATTCAATACCTTTCATCTCCCATCGGGCTAGTTAAAATAGTTGCAACAACTGAAGGGATAGCGGAAGTGAATTTTGTGGAGCAACAGTCTGGTGGGGAAAATTCCTCTTTGCTTACACAACAATGTGCACAGGAACTAAAGGAGTATTTTGACGGACAACGCCAAGCTTTTACGTGTAAGTTGAATGCGCAGGGTACACCATTTCAGCAAAAAGTGTGGCAGCTATTACACACTATTTCCTGTGGCCAAACAGCCACCTACCTCCAACAATCGCAGCGATTGGGTGATGTGAAAGCCATACGAGCGGTAGGTAATGCCAACGGTAAAAACCCGATTGCCATTATTATACCTTGCCACAGGGTAATCGGGACAAACGGCAAGTTGGTGGGCTATGCCGGTGGAGCCTGGCGAAAACAATGGCTTCTGGAGCATGAACAGTATATAAGCACGGGGTTTAAGAAATTACTCTGAGCAGAAGCTGAGGCAAAAATGCTCATCATGTCATTCTGCTACTTGAGTTAAAGGCAAAAAAAAAGCACTTCGGTGAAGAAGTGCTTTTCGGGAAACTACTATAATGTATTAACGAATAGTTTGTACTCTTACAGCATTGATGCCCTTTTTACCGCGCTCAGTTTCAAATTGTACCTTGTCATTCTCACGAATGCGGTCTACTAAACCTGATGAATGTACGAAAATGTCTTCGCCACCTTCGCTTGGGCTGATAAATCCGAAGCCTTTCGTTTCGTTGAAAAACTTCACTGTTCCTTCTTGCATTGTATTATTTATTAAAATTGAGTTCGCAAGATAGATACAATTATTTGATTTACAAGTAAATTTTCTTCCTTCTCCTTTCAAGAAGCAATTTTCAGCACATTTTAAGAGCTTTAACCCTGTGCCAGCAACACTCTACAATAATCTTTCTGTAAAATAATAAATCACTATGCAGCGAAATATCTTTCCGGATAGTCTTTGAGTTAGTTTAAAAAACAATCATATTATGAAAAAATACACAATAGCTGCTCTTCTTTTGTTTTCTTTGACCTTGGCACACGCTCAACTTGAAATAGGAGTGAAAGCTGGGTTTAACGGAAGCAAACCTTCAACAGATGGATTTGGTGACACCACTATCAGCAACCTGTCTGTTAAATCGGGTTCGGGTTCACAATTCGGGTTAACTTTTGCTTATCCTTTTACTAAACAATTTGCTGTACAGGCAGAGGTACTGTATAGTTTTCTGAATGCGAGTGCCACCACTTCGGTACTTATTGCTGATGTAGATGTGAAAGTAAAAACGCAATACCTGAATGCTCCGGTGTTGTTCAAATATACTTTAAGACCAGGTGCAGCCCTGCAACCCTACTTTGCTGCAGGCCCGCATTTTTCATACATCAATAAGGGTATAGGTGATGTTACAGTAACTATTCCTTTTGCGGGTACTACCAAGCAGGAAGTAAATATGGCCGATAGTAACTGGAAAGATACCAAACGTTTGGATATAGGCATTACCGCTATGGCAGGGGTAAGTTATCAATTAGGTCCCGGAAAAATTACTGCTGATTTCAGGTACAACCATGGCCTTACAGATACAGACAAAACGGAGAGCAACTACAAAAACCGTAACTGGATGTTTAACCTGGGTTATGCTTACACCCTGGGTAAAAAGGATTGATTCATATAGGTTTATTATTTTCAATACGAGGCGGTCGGGATTAAGTTAACGGCCGCTTTCGCTTTATTTAGACAGAGTGAATGTGAAGGTGGAACCAACTCCCTTTTTGCTGTTAATGCTTAAAGTACCTCCGTGTTTTTTGATAAACTCATTAGATAGCAGCAAACCTAACCCGGTTCCTTTTTCGTTTTTAGTGCCTGATGTAGTTACACGTTTTTTGGGGTTAAGCAACCGTGCTACATGTTCTTCACTCATACCCAATCCGGTATCAGCAATAGTTATTTTCCATAAGGTTGCTGTCTCTTCAGCATTTACGGTTATCTTTCCGTTTTCAGTGAACTTATTGGCATTGGTAAGCAGGTTGCGGAGGATGAAATTCAACATGGCCTCATCGGCTGTTACTTCCATGTTTTCCGGAATGTGGTAATCCAACTCATTGTTCTTTTGGGCAGCAACTGAGGCAAGCAAAACCACCGGCTTTTTAACCAGTTCGCGTAAATTGATTTTTGTTTTAATCAATTCTGTTGTTTCGGTGCTGTTGGCCCACCCCATAATATCATTGAGCAGGTTCAATACCAATTTTATTTGGTCTGAAGCCTCGTCTGTCAATTCCCGAAAATCCTCTCTGCTTATATCTCCGCTATTCATCAAACTCAGTAAGCCATCAATACCTATCAAAGGATTTTTCATGTCGTGCGACAGGATGGAAAGGAAACGGTTTTGTAGTTTACTCAACTCCTGTAGTTTTTTATTTTGCAGGGAAAGTTCAAAATGTTTAATTACTTGCTTGCTCAAAGTTTTAAGTGCAAACAATTGTTGTGCATTCAGCTTCCGGGGTTGTTTGTCAATAACGCAAAGTGTGCCCAGTTTAAATCCATCCGGTGTAACCAAAGGTGCACCTGCATAAAAACGAATGTTAGGATCGGAGGTAACCAATGGATTATCAGCAAAGCGTTTGTCTTCCAACGCATTTTCCACTACCATCACATCTTTTTCCAATAATACGTGTGAGCAAAATGCCACGTCTCTTATGGTTTCCGGTACATCAATTCCGGTTCGTGCTTTAAACCACTGCCGGTTTTCATCAATTAAGGAAACCAAAGAAATGGGAGTTTGACAAATAGCTGAGGCAAGCTGCACTATTTCTTCCAGGTCTTTTTCAGCATCAGTATCAAGTATCTCGTAACGCTTTAATGCATCAAGACGTTCCTTTTCATTTGATGGTATGGGCGCAGCTATCATCGTTGTTGGTTAATATTCAAATATAAGGTATTGTGCAGTAAAGAAAGCATCATAACTATACAAACTGTATTTTACGGGAGCCAGATGTTGTGCTGCCGTAAGGTTATTTACTATATAAAAGGAAAAACAGTATTTTGCGACAGCTTAACTGTGTATCATGAATCAAAATTTAAAAGAGGAAAAACAAAAATTTCAGGTTGACCGCATTGCTTTTTTTAGTGATGCCGTATTTGCCATTGCCATAACCTTGATGATTATTGAGGTAAAACCACCGCACCTGGAAGCGGAAGCCAATAATGCAGCAGCCGTGGAGGGCTTGTTACATGTTTTACCCATGTTTATAGGCGTAGTAATAAGTTTTGTGTTTATCGGGATTTTTTGGTTCAGGCACCACCAATTATTCAAACACATAGTAAACTATGATAACAAACTTATAGGCTACAACCTGTTCTTATTGCTCTCCATTATTTTTATTCCATTCTCTACGGCATTTAATTTTGAAAATTCTTTGCAGCACACCATTGTACCTTTGCTTTTTTACAACATCAACTACATCGTTTCTACATTGGCAACTTACCTGTTGTTCAAATACGCACTTAACCCGGCAAACGGACTTTGTTCAGCAGATGCGGAGGAAGACCATACCCATTTATTCAGGGAGTTGATGTTTTCTCTGGTAGTGTTTACCATGGTGGTAGTGCTTTCCTTTTTTGTGCCGCGTTATGCACCTTTGGGATACGTGGCCTTCGGGTTACAAGGACTTTTTTACAAAAACAAAAAAGCAGTACCGGTTACCAGCGACAATTGAATTGATTGTGTGGAATACTGAGGAAAGCGAAGTTGTAAACTACGCTAAGCGAGGGATTTTGTTAACTCAAAGCATGAATACGGCCTTGTATTATTTTCACTAGGTCATATTTCGTGATTTGACTCATGGTAAGAACTTGTTCAGGAATCTCATAAATAATGGATTCAAAAAGTTTTTCGTTATTTATATTCTTATCGTATTGCAATTCGCCAATGTCAGGCAAATGATGAAAGAAATGGTTTTTGAAAAGGTAACAACCATTTGAAGAAAAACCGAGGAACAAACCTAAGGAGCCATGGTCTGTCATCCAGATTTTCCCCGTGTTATCCCGCAGTAAATTCAACGAGTTGGATGTTCGGTCTACATTGTTGAAAAATACATCCAGAGTAAATACGTGATTTTGCAATGTATGGGAGAGGAGATGTGTCTCTTCTAAAGGTAAGGGTTGTGAATTGGGAATAAAGGTAATACCCAGATTCCAACCGTAGCTTTTCTGTACAATATCATCAAATTCATCTGTACCAAAGGTCCAAGGAAAGTTATCGGGTAAGGCAATCCATTTGGCATCAGGTACTGCCCAGCCCAGTTCTGCAGCAGCCCTATTGGCAATAAACTCTGATACCAGACTTACAGGGCCGTTTCCTGCACCATGCATTTTCAGAATGAATTGCTCACCACTTTCTGTTTCAATGCGCGTGGGGAATGAACTACCGATAAATTGCTCAGAGAATTTTTTGATTACCATGCAGCGGTTAAGAGATAAGGCACAAATATAAGATGAACGGGTTACTTCGTTACACACAGTATTCAAACACGCGTTTCACTGGTGCTGCTTTCCTTTTTTATGCCACGTTATGCACCTTTGGGATATGTAGCCTTCGGGTTGCAAGGGATTTTTTACAAAAACAAAAAAGCAGTACCGGTTACCAGCGACAATTGAATTGATTATGAGGAATACGGAGGAAAGCGTAGTTACAAACTAGGCTTAGCAAGGGAATTGAAAAAATAATATTAGCCTATGGTTCTTACACGTACCGCATTAGTTCCTCTTTTACCCGTTTCTGTTTCATACTCCACTTTGTCGTTCTGCCTGATGGGACCAACGAGACCAGATGCGTGTACAAAAATGTCTTTACCGCCATCGATAGGGGTAATAAATCCAAAGCCTTTCTCTTCATTGAAAAACTTTACTGTTCCTTGTTGCATTGTTTTGTTGTTAAAATTTGCTCAAAGGTAAATCTAATTGTCGGTATTTCAGTTGCCCCTGGTTGGTGTTGTTCACCAACCAGCGCAGTAAAAGCTATGGCTGCTGCCGAGGCACCCTTAATCAAGTTCAAGAAAAGTCGAAGTTGTTTTTCAAGTGAGTACGCTTGAACCAACGGCTGAATCATGTATATTTGATTTATGCTCAGGGCAGGGTCATTTTATGGCGTCATTCTTAGTGTAGCAATGGGAATTGATTGTGTGGAATACGGAGGAAAGTGTAGTTACAAACTACGCTTAGCGAGGATCTGCATCACACCAGTTCTGTAGCCTGATTTTCAAATGTTCGCATGATAGGTTTGTATATGAGGATGTGAATACCCATAACCAGAAATACTATGCCGTAACCGGTAAGTTGTGCTGCCTGATTGTTTCCGTAAAGTGTTAGTATAACAATAGAACCGAGGTATATAGCAAAACCTATACTGAGGCGGGTCATAAGAACCGACAAACTGATTTGTGATTTGAGGTTGAACAACCAGATACAATAAATCATCTCAGCAGTGCCGTAATAAATCAAAAAGAAAGAAGTGACGTTGAGGAATTTTGCGATTGTGGCAGAGAAAAATAAAACTGCAATGCCGTATACCAACATGCCGGCAGCATGAAGCTCGTGGTATTTAAAGCGAACCTGCATGGTTTTACTTTTGTAAGCGGTTACTGACGCAAAAAACATGCTGATAAGTATACTGATAGCTACAGCATATTGAAGGTAGGCAGAGGTTTTGTATTGAAATGCGATAAGGAATATTCCGGTAAGAATAATCAGCATACCGTAAATAATTAAGGATTGGTACTTTGTTAATGCGTTAAACATGACAGCAAATTTAGCGGTGCTTATGTACCCCAAGCTTACACAATCATTCTATTGTGTTGTATTATTCACTGTCTTCTCCGGTTTAGATCTATTTATATAGTGTCCTTAAAGCGGAAACGAATTGAGGAAAGCGTAGTTACAAACTACGCTTAGCGGGAGAGGGAACACACACGTTGCAAACGCGCGCGAGTTTGGGCTTAGCGAGTATGATCAGAAGTTAATCTGATGATAAACACTATCAGCATCTGGTACGGCAATGTCAAATTCCAAAACAGTATCCCTTCTGGTTGATTGCACTCTCAAATAAAGATATGCCCTGTAATTGATATTTCGGATTACTTTTTTTGTGTTTTGTCCAAAGAAGTAACCGTCAGCTTTTCCCGTGTAATATATTTCATTTTTCACTATCGGTAACCGTGGGTATGGTCTAAGTTCGCACCTGTTAAATGCGTAAATATTTTGTGTGTTTTTAAAAGAAAGATGGAGTTTCGTGGCAGGTACTATTTCTATGTTTCGTTTGTTAGTTCGTCCTTCATACACCAAATATCCCCACACACCAATGCGCTCATCAGTAGTATCGGCTTCAATTCCGTAGTCGGTCATTGATTCTGTATAATATCCTATTTCGTATGAGCCATCCTCTTTTGTATAGTAGGTTTTGTAGGAATTGCTTCCCGGTGTTAGAAACCCTTTGTCTCTAACGCGTAAAAGTAATGGGTAATAAGCTACAGGTTTATTGTTTGATTTATCGGTAAGCGTACCCTTCACAACAGTAAAACTACCTCCGGGGTCACAACCTGTAAACAAAATGGTTGCGCTATAAAGAAGAACGAAAGTAAGCAGCTTCGTTTTTTTCATTATTGCAAATTAAGAGTCTTCAACAGAAATTGCAAGAACCAGTTGTATGGTTAGATTAATGAGAGTTTGGGTTATTTAGAGAAAAGCGTAGTTGCAAACTACGATTAGCGAGGTAGGTTCATAGTATACTTTCTTATTAGTTCCGCATTTGAATCACCAAACTCTAGGTAGAGCTTATAAAGTTCCTCTGCAAGATTTGATTTGTTTTTAGGATCATTTTTCAAATAACTCCTTACAGCCTTCTTAACCTCATCTAAAGAGTCGCTTGGGTAATAAGGGTATTTCTTTCTTATTTCATTAATAGTATTAAGAAGTTCGTTAGGAATACATGGCCCTTCAACAAAGTAGGTTAAGTACTTATAAAAATGTGGGTGCTGGTATGGCACTTCCAGATTCTTAAAGTTTTCATAACGGGATTTTTTTGTATTACTTAAATTATATTGTAGGTCAAAAAAGTAATTCAATCTTATTTCAGGAATTAGACCTTTCTTTAATAAAGATTTCATTAGTTTTTCACGGAGCAATAAGATCTCTTTATATTTTTCTGAACTTGTATTTTCCAAGTCTTTATCAAGAGCAAGTTCCCACATTTTTTGCTCTTCTTTTGTCAGTGTAATTTTCATAAACAGGAGATTTAATTTACAAAATTATTGCACATTTAAATGAAGCGTGTTAATTGTGAATAAGTTGTATTAAAACAAAAAGCCCCGCAAGTTTCCTTGCAGGGCTTCCTGATATTTTGATAAATGTAGCTTACTTCACTTCTTCAAAATCCACATCCTGCACATCGGCTGTTTTGTCGCCACCTGTTGTGTTTCCTCCTTCAGGGTTGCCGGCATTGGCGTTGGCTTGTTGCTCTTGAGTGGCTTTGTATAAGTCTTCAGAAGCGGCTGTCCAGGCTGCATTCAACTTTTCAGTTGCGCTGTCTATGTCAGCAAAGTTTTTATCAGCATGTGCTTTTTTCAACTCTTCTTTCGCTTCTTCAATAGCTGTTTTCTTTTCAGCAGGTATTTTATCTCCGTACTCCTTCAATTGTTTTTCAGTAGAGAAAACCAGCGCATCAGCGGTATTCAGTTTTTCTACTTCTTCTTTAGCTTTACGGTCGCTTTCAGCATTGGCTTCGGCTTCTTTTTTCATTTTCTCAATCTCTTCTTTGCTTAAGCCGCTCGAAGATTCAATGCGTATTTTTTGTTCTTTACCGGTGCCTTTGTCTTTAGCGCTTACGTGCAAAATACCGTTGGCATCAATATCAAACGTTACTTCTACCTGTGGTACACCGCGTGGTGCCGGTGGAATACCGTCTAAGTGAAAACGACCGATGGTGCGGTTGTCGCGGGCCATGGGGCGCTCGCCTTGCAGCACATGTATTTCTACAGATGGCTGGTTGTCGCTGGCGGTAGAGAAGGTTTCACTTTTCTTGGAAGGAATAGTGGTGTTGGCTTCAATTAACTTGGTCATTACACCGCCCATGGTTTCAATACCCAGTGAAAGCGGAGTTACGTCTAACAGCAACACATCTTTTACTTCACCGGTTAACACACCACCTTGAATAGAGGCACCAATGGCTACTACTTCATCAGGGTTTACACCTTTGTTAGGCGCTTTGCCAAAGAATTTTTCAACGGCAGCCTGTATCGCAGGGATACGGGTAGAACCACCTACCAAAATTACTTCGTCAATATCGCTGGTGCTGTAACCTGCATTTTGCAAAGCAGTTTTACAAGGCGCAATGGTACGTTGAATCAAATCGTCAACCAGTTGTTCGAATTTAGCACGACTTAAAGAGCGTACTAAGTGTTTCGGAATTCCGTCAACCGGCATAATGTAGGGCAGGTTAATTTCGGTAGTAGCTGCACTAGACAATTCCACCTTTGCTTTTTCAGCAGCTTCTTTCAAACGCTGTAAAGCCATAGGATCTTTGCTCAGGTCAAGGCCACCGTTTTCGTCTTTAAACTCTTGCACCAGCCAGTCAATAATCTTCTGGTCAAAGTCATCACCACCTAAGTGTGTATCACCATCGGTAGATTTTACTTCGAACACACCATCGCCCAACTCCAGTACCGATACGTCATGCGTACCACCACCGCAGTCAAACACTACTATTTTCTGTTCTTTGTTCTTTTTATCCAAACCGTAAGCCAAGGCTGCGGCTGTTGGTTCGTTAATGATACGTTTTACGTTCAAACCGGCAATTTCTCCGGCCTCTTTGGTAGCCTGACGTTGTGCATCGTTAAAGTAAGCAGGTACGGTAATTACCGCTTCGGTTACTT
>JAGPCK010000031.1 GCA_018058135.1 Bacteroidia bacterium
AACGCAAATCAATGCTCGTTTTTTGTGAAAGTTTATCGGAGGTGATGTTTAAGTTTACACACATCATTATGTACATGGCACCTTTGGCAGTAGGTGGAGCTATTGCTTATACACTGGCTAAAAATGGCACAGGAGTGTTTGTTAACCTCATAAGTTTACTCGCTACGTTGTACGGAGCATTGATTGCATTCATTTTGCTGGTATTACTTCCGATAGCCTGGCTGGCCAAAGTACCTGTAAAAGCTTTTGCCAAAGTGATTGCTGAACCTGTTTCATTGGCTTTTGCTACAGCCAGTTCGGAATCAGCTTTACCCAAAGCTATGGAACAAATGGAGAAGTTGGGTGTGCCGCGCAAGATTGTGGCGTTTGTAATTCCTACAGGTTATAGTTTTAATTTGGACGGCACTACTCTATACTTATCTCTGGCCTCTGTATTTGTAGCGCAGGCTGCCGGAGTAGAGATGTCGTTCAGCACGCAGTTGTTTATGGTGTTTACGCTTATGCTTACTAGTAAAGGTGTGGCAGGAGTGCCGCGCGCTTCATTGGTGATACTTTCAGGTACAGTGGCTTCTTTTGGTTTACCCGCAGAACCCATCCTGATTATTATGGGCATAGATGCATTGATGGATATGGGCCGCACTTCAGTGAATGTTATAGGCAACTGTCTGGCCTCAGCAGTTATTGCCAAATGGGAAGGGGAGTGGAATCATCACCCTAATCACGACTAATGTAACTGAATTTCTTTTTGAGTTTTAAAAAGGGTGATTCAAAATACTTGTACGACAGGTAACACACAGCATGCGTAGCAACCAGTGCCAACAAGGCATTTACAAATAACAAAGGTACTTCACTTACTTGGTGCAACAGGGGTTTAGCGGCTCTTGCTGTATATTCCTGTACCACCGGATGCAACAGGTACATACCGTAGGTGTATTTCCCCCAGCGGGTTAAAAAAGCTACGTTGCCAAATTTAGCCATTGTATTTAAGTTGAAGCACTGGTCGCATATAATGAAGGCAAATAGTGCAGTGCTGCACAAGCGCAGGTAAACGTAATATCCGGTTTCGGGCAAAATGCGTGTACCGAAAATCAGAATGAGGAAACCTGCGATATATATAAGCAGACGGTAATGATTTTTGAGTTGCTCAAAGAAAGATTTAAAGCCATTATTGTTGAGTGAAAGGTAGGCGCACAATCCGCCTAAGGCCATGTCGTAAATCAGGGCAAATGAATTAAAGTACAAAACCGTGATGGCTTCATCATAATGCATAATGCGGAAACCGAGAGAGAGTAGCATTACAAGCGGACAAATAAAGAGCCACCATTTGCGGGGAGTAAATGCAAACAACAGAGGCCACACCAGATAAAACTGCTCTTCAACGGCCACACTCCACGTGATGCTGATGGGGTGAATATTACCACCGGGTTGAAGGCAGGCAAAGTTGCCGGCAAAAAAAAGATACTTCCACTTTTCACTATTCAACTGCTGGTAAAAACCTTCTAGGGGAGCATAAACAAACAAGCCGAAAAGCACCAGTGCAAAGTACAAGGGCCAGATGCGCAGTGTACGCCTCACATAAAATGCGCCCACATCAATACGTCCGTTCTTGTCGTATTCCTTGAGCAGTAAATAGGTTATCAGAAAACCGCTTAATACAAAAAACAAAGAAACACCCGAGCCTCCCGACCAGATTAAAAAATTGGTCAGCTTGTTCATGACATAACTTTTTGGAAAGTGAGGTTCCAAACCCAAGCCAAGTGCGTGTTGCACAAAAACGGCAAAAAAGGCTACATAACGCAGACCGTCCAGGTTCGGGAAAAATACCTTTTGTTCGTTGGCTGTGCTCAATTTTATTGATTATACGCCTCAAATATAGCTTTTCCTTACATTTGTAACCTAAATTCAGATACAATGAAATATCATCAGCTAAACAATGAGCTGTTTAAACACAACAGGGCCAATTTCTGCAAACAGATGAAAGCCGGCTCTATTGCTATTTTCAATTCCAACGATGAACAACTGAAAAATGGTGACGCCAATTTTGATTTCAAACAAAATTCAGATTTGTTTTATCTCACCGGAGTAGATCAGGAAGATACCATTTTGGTGCTGTTCCCTGATTGTCCGGTGGAGGCTTACAAGGAAGCATTGTTTGTAAAACGGAGTAACGAGCATATTGAAAAATGGTACGGACATAAACTTACCGTTGCTGAAGCACAAAGTGTTTCAGGCATACAGAATATTTTTTATACAGATGAGTTTGAAACACTCTCCAAAGCTGTTATCAATTACGCGGAGAACATCTACCTCAACCTGAACGAAAACGACAGGGGAGGAAATACTACGTATTACAAGGACTTACGATTTGCACACGAGCTCAAACAGAAATTTCCTTTGCATACCTATTTGCGATCAGCTCCTGTAATGCATCGTTTACGCTCCATAAAGTCAACGTATGAACTGGACATTATGCGGGAGTCTATTGCCATATCAGAGAAAATGATTCATCGCCTGCTCAAGTTTGTGAAGCCGGGCGTAATGGAATATGAGATAGAGGCAGAGATTATCCATGAGTACATTCGCAATCGTGCTACAGGGCATTCGTTCTCTCCTATCATTGCTTCAGGCGGAAGAGCTTGTATACTACACTATGTAGATAACAACAACCGTTGTGAAGACGGTGAACTGGTGCTTATTGACTCAGGTGCTGATTATGCCAATTATGCTTCAGACATGACACGAACAATTCCTGTGAACGGTAAGTTTACTCCTCGTCAGAAAGCAGTGTACAATGCGGTATTGCATGTACAGCGGGAAGCGAAAAAAATGCTGAAACCCGGTGTAATGCTCATGGAATATCAAAAACAGGTAGAGAAAGTGTGCGAAGAACAACTTATTTCGCTTGGTTTATTTACGGCTGACGATGTAAAAAAACAAAATCCTTCAGCTCCTTTGTTCCGTAATTATTTTTATCACGGTACCTCGCATTTTCTGGGTATAGATGTGCATGACGTAGGTATGCGGTACGAGCAAATGAAGCCCAACATGGTGTTCTCCTGCGAACCCGGAATTTACATCAAAGAAGAAGGCATAGGCATTCGTTTAGAGAATGAAGTGCTGATAACGGAGAACGGCTGTGTGGACCTGATGGAGCACATCCCTATTGAGGCAGATCACATTGAACAACTGATGAACAGTTAATAAACAAAAGAGGCCCGAAAGGGCCTCTTTTGTTTAAGTATGGTCAATTACAGTAGTAAAACTATTTGAGTGAAGTTTTTTTCTACAAATCCCAAAGGGTGTTGCGGTGATTGTTACGCATGTAGTTTTTGAGGTTGAGCCAAAAGGCAGCAATCAGGTACAGGATAATGGGCGAGCCCATAGTGATAAAAGAAGTGTAAATAAAGTACAGGCGTATGCGTGAGGTAGAAATACCCATGCGTTCGCCCAATGTGCTGCACACACCGTAGGCATTCTTTTCAACAAAGAATTTTATAGCATCGTGTAATCGATTATTCATACGTTACTGTTCAATATTTTATGTCCGATGGAACATTCCAAACAACGCGTAAAGTTACAATATTCTTTTTGTAGTGTCAATAGTGCCTGACTATCGCCTGCATTTTGGGCGTTTACTCCCAGTTTTGCCCATTCCTGTAAGGTACTGTTTTGTTCAGCAGGCAGGTGTTCCAGCCACATTAAAGCATTTTCTTTTATGTGTGGTTCGTGCTTGCGCTCACCGTACATAAACAAAAATGGTATCACTGCATTTATCAGCAACAGGCGGGCGGTGGTTGTACCCAGTTTTTTACTCGCTGTAGTTTCACTTTCCACGCCCAAGCGGTAATGGTTGTTCCAATAAGCAGAGGCTTGTACTTTAAAGAAGAGTAAAGCATCATCAGCTTTCTTAGTTTCCAGTAAGCGCGAAAGGAGGTGAGAACTTTGGTGTATGAGCGAGGCCATTTGAGCCAGCCGTAGTTCCGGGAAATTGCCGGGGCGCAAACGCAGCCACTTCCAGCGCTCAACGGGCATAGTGTTTAAGCGGTATTTGTGTTGCAGGAAGGTGAATTCAGCCTGAAGTTGCCTTGCGTAGTCATCTTTTGATTTGGTTGGCAGCATACCCGCACATCCCAGTAACAGGGCTTCCAGCTGCAGTAAATTGCTTTTATGTTTAGCCAGAATTTTCAATGGCAACAGGGTGGCCAATTGTTCAAATGCATCTGCATTTACTTTTAACCCCAATGCACGCATCAGCCAGATGTAAAAGGTTTCTTCAAAGTTATTGCGTGTTTTAGCCAATAGTACTTCTATGGGTTCGCACTTGTGTTGCAGCCTTTCAGTAAGCACTCGGTCCATCCAGTGGCGAAGGGTAAGAGCATTAATGTGGGTGAGGTGGTCGGCACAGGGGATGCGGTGTTGAGGCAGTATTAACTGGCGGTACCGGTGTATCAACTCTTCGCTGATGTAGGGTTTCAATTCCACTACCGGACAGTTCTGTTCTCCGTTTTTATCATGCTCATACACCACATGCAAAATGATATTGTGGTAGCGTTTGTCATTTTGGTGGCGGTGCTTTTCCCAATCGGAGGTTTTAAGATGCAGTTCTACATTACCGGCCCACTCGGTATCGTCTACCTTTATCCGGGCATTAAAAAAATCGGGTCCGGCATCGTGGTTGTGTTCTCCGGCTTTGAGCACCAGAATATTTTCTCCGCTTACTGCTTTTAAAACAGGAGAGGTAAAGAGTCGGTGTTTCCAGATGTAGTGCAGCAGGTTTTCGTTCATTGGCAGATTCGAAGTTTATTTCAGATACATGTCCAAACTTTGTTTCATTTGTGCATGTAAAGTGGCGGCTTCTTTTCGGGCAGCTTCAGCAAAATCTTCTTTGGCAGAAGCATACAAAATACTGCGCGATGCATTTACCAGTAAACCCACTTCTTTGTTCATGCCGTATCGGGCCACTGTCATCAAATCACCGCCTTGCGCACCAACACCCGGTACTAAGTAAAAATGGTCAGGAGCCAGTTTCCTTATTTCAGCAAAGGTTTCTGCTTTGGTGGCACCTATCACAAACATTAAATTATCGGGTGTACCCAGCGTACAAAATTCACTGATGACTTTTTCGTATAGTTTTTTATCGCCTGTATGTAACTGCTCAAAATCGGCACTACCGGCATTGGATGTAAGGCCAAGCACAATCACCCATTTGTCGGGGTATTGAAAAAATGGTTCGAGAGAGTCTTTGCCCATGTATGGTGCGGCAGTAATGGAATCAAATTCCAGGCCACCTGAGTTTTTATCAAAAAAAGCACGGGCATACATACCTGTGGTGTTACCTATATCGCCTCTTTTGGCATCAGCAATGGTGAAGTGAGTAGCAGGAATAAGTTCCAATGTAGCTTGCATTAACTCCCATCCTTTTGCCCCAAGCGATTCATAAAAAGCAGTGTTGAGTTTGTAGGCTACGCAATGTTCCAGTGTCGCTTCAATAATCTGCTTATTAAAATCCAGCATACCTGTAGTATTTTGGCCAAGGTGTGTCGGGATTTTCTGAATGTCAGTATCCAATCCTACGCACAGATAGTTTTGTTTTTGAAGAATGTGGTTAACGAGAGTTTGCTTGTTCACGTGTGTTAAAATGAAAAGGTTAGTTCGCAGGTGAAATTTTTGATGGAGCCGTTGCCCAATACAGGAGCTAGTTTTGGATATGTAATGGCGTTCATCCCTTTATTGATATCGGTAATGCCCTGTTTGATGAAGAATTGTATACCCACCACATCTGTACGGTATTCTACGCCTGCCACAGCACTTAATGAAAAAGGTTTCAGACTTAGTTCGGTGGTGTCTTTGTAAGTATTGGGTTTAATAAAGATGGAGGAGTTGGCCAGATAAGAACCCTGAACACCAGCTAATAATTTTACATGACCTTTTTTATCCAGTTTCATAATACCCAGCAGAGGTAGATCAATATAAAAAAGTGAGATACGGTTGTATTGGCTGTCCAGATTATCAAATGTGCTGCCCCGGTAAATGAAGTTTGCTTGCGCTTCAAAACCAAAGCGGTAGTTTTCTCTTTCAGCATCTTTTATTTTTCCGAATTTCCATCGGGCGGTGGCACCACCTGTAATGCCAAATGCAAAAGCGGGGTTACTGAATACTTCCGGATTAAATGTACTGATAGCAAATCCGCCACGCACACCCAGTTTAAAATTACGGTTAGGAGATTCAGTAAGCAGGGCTTCCGTTTCCGGGTCTACGGGTTCATCCTGTGCAAAGCCATTCAGGGTGCAACTCAGCACAATCAGGGTAAGCCAAATACGGATGTTCAGTTTCATTTTAATGTAACGCAAATCAGGTGCTTTGTAGTGCAAAAGTAAAGTTTTGCCACATGTTATATAGCATAAAAAAGCCCGCATCAATTAAATGGTGCGGGCTTCACGTTTATACGGTGGCGCTTAATTGGCGCTTCCGGTAGTGTTAATTTTCTTTTTTAACCAGTCAACGGTAACTGATTTTGGTCGCTCGATAGGTAAGCCCAATGCTCTGTCCCAAAGCAAAGACGCCATTACACCCAGTGCACGTGAAACGCCAAACAACACGGTGTAGAAATCAGCCTCAGTTAATCCGAAGTGAACGAGCAGCGCACCGGAGTGAGCGTCTACGTTTGGCCAAGGATTTTTGATTTTGCCTGTTCCTTCCAGTATAGGAGGGGCAACTTCATAAATTCTCCAAACAATGTTTACTAATTCATCATCGGGCATATAGGTTCTGGCGAAATCCTGCTGGGCGGTAAAGCGTGGGTCGGTTTTACGTAATACAGCATGTCCGTACCCCGGAACAACTTTTCCTTCAGTAAGGGTTTTCTTAATGTAATCGGCAATTTGTTCTTTGCTGGGCAAACCACCGCCCAACTCTTCGCGCATGGATTGTACCCAACGAATTACTTCCTGATTGGCTAATCCGTGCAAAGGTCCGGCTAAGCCGTTCATTGCAGCGCCAAAACACAGGTAAGGGTCACTCAATGCTGAACCCACCAGGTGTGTGGTATGTGCTGATACGTTACCACCCTCGTGATCGGAGTGAATAGTAAGGTAAAGACGCATTAATTTATAAAAAATAGGTTCGTCATAACCGAGCATATGAGCAAAGTTGGCTGCCCAATCCAGTTTAGGATCCGGTTCAATGTGCTCGTTGTTTTTGTATGTTCTGCGGTAAATGTAAGCGGCAACACGTGGCAAACGGGCAATCAGGTTCATCACATCCTCGTACATCGGGTCCCAGTATTCCTTTTTGTTGATGCCGTTGCGGTAAGCCTGTGCAAAAACAGATTCAGTCTGTAAGGCCATAATGGCGGTAGTGAACTGAGTCATGGGGTGGGTGCTTTTTGGCAAAGCATCCAGTACGTCAAATACATGCTTAGGTACAATGGATCTGCGGGCCCAATTGTTGGAAATGTTGTGTGCGTCTTCGTAAGTGGGTATTTCACCAATCAGCATCAGGTAAAAAATGCCTTCGGGCATGGGCTCAGTACCACCGGGTACTTTGGGCAACAATTGCCTTAACTCAGGAATGGAATATCCTCTGAAACGAATGCCTTCTTCAGCATCCAATAAAGAGGTTTCGGTGATAAGGCCAATCATGCCTTTCATACCTCCATAAACTGATTCTACGGTATACGAACCCAGAACTACGTTGCCGTTTTCTTTTACAAATTGTTTCAAGTCAGCACCAAAAGGGAGTGCTATTTCTGCAAATTTATCTTTTAAACTATCCATGCTGAATGGGAAGGAAATTATGTGAATACTGAAAAACGGTTCGAAATTAATATTTGTTTGTGGTAAAGGGAAATAACTGATGAAATAATTCAACAGAGCGGTAAGCAGCAGGCACAAAAGAAATTTACAGAACTGATTTTCCTCTGTAAACCAGCCAGAAATGATACAAAACGATGGTTATTCCGCCAATAAACAACACCAGGGACGGAATTAGAAAGGGTAACTCAAAAAACTCTCCGGCCATCCAGATGGAATTGGCGCATATCCAGAAAGCTACACCCAAATTGGGGTAAAACAGGCGTTTTTCCTTACGGGTTTTCCAGGCAATAACCAAAGCCACAGTTACTGTAGGGAAAATGAGTAATGTGCCGAGAAACTTAAAGTGGAGCATCCAACAGGTATCTTTAAACAACCACAGCGGGATGTGGATGTTTTCGAGGTGTGCTAATTTTTGGGGCGATAATGGGTTACTCATGTGTTTTTCAGAATGCAATAATAATTTTAAATGTTGAAAGGTGTTAATGTGAGGGAACACTTACTTTGGTGATAAAACAGGAGGTCAGTCATTTATTGGCCGTTGATGTTTTTAACAATCTGAGCAAATGCATATCCGTTATGCCGCATTATTTGAGGTAATAACTTTCTTCTAAAAAAACCTATTTTTGATTCAAACTACCCGACATGAGACTTAACCTTCTTTTAGTTTTTATATACTTGTTATTGAGCCATACTGTGGCTTTTGCACAATCTGTAACCATTAGCGGAACGGTAAAAGACGCAAATAACCTGATGCCGGTGAAATCGGTTTCGGTTAAATCAGGCAGACAAAATACTTCGGTTACGGATAGCTTAGGTCGTTTTTCACTCACACTGTCGCCAGGCAGACACACCCTGATTTTTACCTGCATAGGCTACAAGCAGTTAATGCGCACGGTTAACACCACCACCAACATTACGCTTGATGTAGAAATCACTCCCGCAGTTAATCAACTCAATCAGGTAGTGGTTTCGGCCAGCCGGCATGAAAAAAAATTAGCACAGGAAGTAGTGTCCATGAACATTATTAAGCCTGAATTTATTGTGAATACCAACTCAGTTGATTTAGCCGCAGTAGTCAATCGTGTGCCCGGTGTAAATGTAGTAGACGGACAAGCGACCATTCGCGGAGGAGTAGGGTATTCCTATAACACAGGCAGCAGGGTAATGGTGTTGCTGGACGATATGCCTTTGATGGGACCCGAAGCAGGCGACCTGCAATGGAAGTTTTTACCTATTGAGGCGGCTGAGCAAATTGAGGTAGTTAAAGGTACCAACTCCGTTCTTTACGGTTCATCGGCTTTAAACGGGAGCATTAATGTACGCACCGGTTGGCCGGGTAAAACTCCCGAGACCAAACTGTCTACTTTTCATACCATTTTTCAGAACCCCAAACGCAAGGAAATGATTTGGTGGAAAACAGGTTCGCAACCCAACCAAACAGGCACGTTTTTTACGCACAAGCAACAGTTTGGTAACTTTGATTTGGTGTGGACGGGTAACGTATTTTCTTATGATAATTTTTTGCAGCAAAATGATGAACACCGTATTCGTACATATGTGAAAACCCGCTACCGTTCAAAGAAAATTGAAGGATTAAGTTATGGCTTAAATGCCAATGTGCTGTATGAAAAAGCCGGAAGATTTTACTTGTGGGAGAACGCAGATTCAGGAGCATACAAACCTTTTTCAGGCAACGAGGAACAATTTCCCATGCGGATTTTTTCCATTGACCCGCACTTTACGTATGAGAAAAAAAACGGTACCCGACATTTGTTAAAAATGCGGCACTATGATATTACCCGTTTTGCTGATAAAATCAGATTCCCGCTTGGCCGTGGGGCTAAAGCCAACTTGTTTTCATTAGATTATAGTTACAAAACTAAACTCACTAAAAATTTAATAAGCACCAGTGGTATATACGTTACTTCATTAGTAGCAAGAAGCAACAATTACCCTGGTAAGTTCAAAGGCTACTCCGGTGCAGTGTATACGCAACTGGATTATATGTACAATCGATGGTCGGCAGTAGCGGGTATGCGCTATGAACTGAATGCTATAGGGGGAGTGAGCTACACTCCGCGGCCTTTAATACGTGGTGGTTTAAATTACCGTGCAGCTAAACAAACCTTTTTGCGCTTGTCTTACGGAGAGGGGTATCGTTTCCCAACAGTGGCAGAACGTTATGTGCAGGATTTAGCAGCCGATTTGAAAATTGTTCCTAACCCGTCATTACAAAGCGAGCGGGGGTGGACAGGCGAAGTAGGCGTGCAGCAAGGATTTAAAGTAGACCAGTTCAGCGGTTCAGTAGACTACGCGGTTTACTGGATGGAATATACCAATTTGATTGAATACAACTTCGGACAACATGAGCCTCCTACACTTGAAAATCCGTTGGGTGTAATCGGATTTAAGCCAAAGAACATTGGCAGGGCAAGGGTAGCCGGTATGGAGTTGAGTGTAACCGGAGAAGGACGTATAGGGCCGGTATTTGTGCGCACACTTTGCGGAGCCACACTTAGCTATCCGGTTAATCTGAATAAAGATACTGCTGCACGAAAAGCAGGAAATTACATAGGCGACTTTTTTGATAATACGGGAAGTATTGACAGCATCAACCTGCAAAATATTTTGCCCTACCGTAACCGTAAATTACTTAAAGCGGATGTGGAAGTTGAGTACAAACGTTTCTCAGTAGGCTATTCCGCATTTTATTACGGTGCTTATGAAAATATTGATTTTTACCTGTTGTTGTTAGTGCCGGGCTTAAATACTTTCATGAAAAAAACGGGTAGCGGAGATTGGGTACACAACATGCGATTTGCGTGGAAAGCTTCTGATAAATTAACAGCCGCATTTCTTGTAAACAATGTGGCAAATCATGAATACGCTTTGCGACCTGCAAAGATGGATGCTCCCCGCAATTTTACCTTACAAATGCGTTACCTGTTCAGGTAAAGCTTAGTGTTTAACCAGGATTTTGTGTGTAGTAAGTTTGTCGCCTGATTTCAGTTGAATGAGGTACAAACCTGAAGGCCATTGACTGCTGTTTATATTTTCATCACTTTGTGTTGTTGAAACACCAAGTTCTTTTTCTAATACCACATTGCCCAGCAAATTGCATACAGTTAATTTACCCGTGTTGCTAATAGGAGCCAGTTTCAATTGAATAGATTGGTTAGCGGGGTTGGGATACACGCTGAACAATTTCCCTTCACCTATTTGCGGACCGGTGGAAACTGTAGCAAGAATTTTAAAATCGTATATGCCAGAGTCAATTCTAGATAAAGGAATGGTACCACCTATTAAGGTATTGGTTTGAATTCTTATTTTGATGGGGTAGTCACCTACTTGTGCGAGTGTAGGGGTGCCGGTTATAACGGCACAACCATTACTTCCACCGGCAAAATTGCAGTTAGCCTTGTTGCAATTGTATACAAAGCCTGAAGGAATACCTTCCATTGCCAATATTTTGCTGTTTTGAACACTTACTGCAACGGGCGTCCCGTTATAACTTAGTATTGTGTCTTTAGGTACCCTGAAATAAACCACCTGACTGTATGCTGAGCCTGCAATGGCGTTGTCCAAAAATTCTGGTTCTATGTAGTTGGTCATTCCCGCACGTGGTGTGCATTGTGCATAGGCACTAACCAAACTGGCTGCCAACAGGCTTAATACAAGGTATATTTTTCTCATTTTGTAATGCATTAATACTCCAAAGATACTCTATTTAGATGATTGGTTGTATGTTAAGTGTTTAAATGCGAAAACTTTTTTACCTTGCGCGCCCTCCAGACTAACATACTTTATCCATGCCATTTGCCTCGCCAACCAGATTTTTGTTACTTGCTTCATTGCTCTACACGTTTTGTTTGCAAAGTTCCTGCGAGCAAAGTAATGGTATTACACACAAGCCTGTAAATACAGAGTTTAAACAATCGGTTGATGCAAAAAAGGATTACTACACACTACATCCACAGTATTTGTATGAAGCGCTGCACTATTTTGATTCCTGCTATAGTCAGGTAAATGAACCCGGTTTTGAAGACGTGTTTCTCTACTACACCAGCATGTCAGGTATGTGTTTTTATTCGGTGCAATATTCTATGGCTATTAAATATGCCGATACACTGGAGAAAAAATTAGCTCCGCATATTGCATCTTCACCCAGAAGCATGGAAATGTACGTGAGTACCCTTTTCATTCGAGGGGATAATTATATGGCATTGGGTAAATACCAGGAAGCGTTTTCCAATTATTTTAAGGCAAAAAATATTTTATCGCAAAACAGTAGTGGCTGTGTGGTAGCTAATTATTCTTACCGCATTGGCATGGTGATGTACGGGCAGAAAAAATATGATGAAGCAAAAAAATTATTTACAGATTGTTTCTACCGTATGTATGAATGTGGTGTTGAGGAAAAGGCCCCCATGAAACAACAAGCCCTGCTGGATAATGTGGGGTTGTGTCATTACCATCTGGGAAATAACGATAGTGCCTTGTATTATTTCAAAAAAACGATTGAATTTATTGACTTGCACCAGAATGTCTTAAAAGAAAAATATGCAGATGCGGATTTTGTTCAAATAGCTAAAGGAGTAGTTTACGGGAACATGGCTAAAGTGTACCGCAAGCAAAAAGACTACAAAAGATCAGAAGAGTTGTATAAAAAGAGTATAGAAATTAATCTGAAAAAAGGATACGATGTACATGATGCTAAACTGGCTATGCTGGAGCTGGCTTCACTCTATGAGGAAACAAAAGATGCCGAGGCACTTGAAAAAACGTTGCTTACATTTGGAGCAGTATTAGACAGTTTGCCCAATGTTCAGCAAATTATGAACTGGCACCAACTCTATTCTGATTACTACCAGATGAAAAAAGATTATGCCAGTGCATTTTATCACCTGAATCAGCTAAACCACTTGCATGATTCACTCAAAAGTACTGAGGTCAATAAAAATCAACCCGATATTCAGCAGCAGTTTGGTTACTATGAAAAGCAATACGAGAATGAACTGCTAAAGAAGGATAATGAAGAAAAACAATTCTCTCTTACTGTTACGGCCCTTCTTGCCGCATTAATTATATTGGGTAGCTTTTTTGTTTACTATGCCTACCACCGTTCAAAGAAAGACGTACATGTACTCAGGCAACTGAATGAGCAAATTAATACACAAAAAACACAGTTGGAAAGTGCCCTCAGTGCCCTTGAAGAAAACAATCATGCTAAAGACCGTATTTTACATGTGGTGGCACATGACCTGCGAAATCCTATCTCGGCTATTTCTTCCATTTCCATGTTGCTTAATGATGAGTTTAGTGAAACTCAAAAGAATGGAAAGGAGCTTGCTGCACTTATCAATACCACCTGTGGCAATGCACTCGAGCTTATCGGGGACTTGCTAGAAACATCCAATTCTCAGTTGTTGCCTGTTGAGCCTGAACCGGTAGATGTAAATACGCTGTTGAGTAACTGTGTAAACCTGTTGCGGTTTAAAGCCGATGAAAAAGGACAAACCATTGAGTTAACTAAACTCAGTAGTTCGAGAACCATTTTTGCAGACCGCGAAAAAATGTGGCGCATGCTCAACAACCTTATCGTAAACGCACTCAAGTTCAGTCCTGATAAGTCTGTGGTGAAGGTAACGGCTGAGGCCAAGGAGAATTTCCTGCTGCTTTCAGTAAAAGATTTTGGCATTGGCATTCCGGCTGATATGCAACCGAAAATATTCGACATGTTTACTTCTGCAAAACGTTCAGGCACCAAAGGAGAAAAATCTTTCGGGTTGGGCCTTTCCATAGTGAAGCAGTTTGTCACAGCACACCACGGCCGCGTGTGGGTGGAAAGCGAGCCTGGCAAGGGTGCCATCTTTTTTGTTGAACTTCCCTGGCAGTAGGAGAGAGCATGCTCTCATTTGTGGGCTTATTTAGTAGGTTCTAAATAATAAAAACGTGTATATTTACACAATTGGTTTGTGATGATACGGACCACAGTGGATGTTCTAATTTGTGATTTAATTAGAAGAGGAAGAGGCGTGTAAAGAGGGACTTTCAAACACGACTCCGAGGGAAGGTGAGGGTGACACCTACCTGACCCGATGGGCGTAAGCGTAACGCGACCATATGACCGTTGATAATTTCGCGACAACTTTGGATGAAAAAAAGATTTTTAGACATATCTTTACTGCTAAGACGATAAAAATGATAACCAAAGAGCAAGCATATAAGAAAATAAAAAAACTTGTTGAAAGTTTCACGGAAAATATCGGAGAAAAGGCATCTTTAAACGAAACACAAACCCGTAGAGAATATATTGACCCTTTTTTTACAGCATTAGGTTGGGACGTGGACAACACACAGGGAAAAACAAATGCATACAAAGAAGTTATACACGAATACAAATTAAAAATTGAAGGGAAAACCAAAGCCCCCGACTATTCTTTTCGTAACGAAAAAGGCAATTCTAAATTTTTTCTTGAAGCAAAGAAACCAAGTGTAAACATTAAAGAAGAATACGACCCTGCCTATCAAGTTCGGCTTTACGGTTGGAACAATAAATTAAACATTTCGGTACTTACCGACTTTGAGGAATTTGCAGTTTACAACTGCCAAAAGAAACCTAAAAATGGAGACAAACCTAACATTTGTCGAATAGAATATTTTACTTTCAAAGACTATTTAGATAAATTTGATTTCCTTTGGGACACTTTCTCAAGAGAGGCTGTAATCCAAAATAGTTTAGATATTTACGCTTCAAAAAGCACAGAAAGAGCAACGGAAACAGTTGACAAAGATTTTTTAAATACATTAGAAATTTGGCGTAAAGAAATTGCAACAAATATTGCCATTCGCAATCTATCATTTACAGAAGAAGAAATTAATTTTACTGTTCAACAAACTTTAAATAGAATAATATTTTTGCGTTTCTGCGAAGCAAGAAATATTGAGCAAGACGGAAATTTAAAAACAGTAGTTTCGTATGGCAATTACTACGAAAATCTTTATCAACTGTTTTTAAAAGCAGACGAAAAATACAACTCAGGACTTTTTGATTTTAAGAAAGATAAACTTTCTAAGAATTTACAAATAGACAACAAGGTTTTAAAACTCATTGTTGATAGTCTTTATCCCGACAAATCAATTTATAAGTTTGATTACATTCCTGTTGAAATTTTAGGTTATGCTTACGAACAATTTCTTGGTAGCGTTATTCGATTAACAGCAGGACACAGAGTTAAAGTAGAACAAAAGCCCGAAGTAAGAGAAGCAAACGGAGTATTTTATACACCTGAATACGTTGTTAGATTTATTGTAGAAAATACAGTTGGAAAATTAATAGAGGGAAAAACGCCAGAACAAATAAGCAAAATTAAAATACTTGACCCTGCCTGCGGCAGTGGTAGTTTTTTAATTGCAGCGTTTGACTATCTGATTAACTATCATCAACAGTATTATACTAAGCAAACTTACTCAACCAAAAAACAAGGCAAAACAAATCCGCTTGATGCAAATGGTTATTTGACAGCTAACACGAAAAAACAAATTCTTCTCAACAATATTTACGGTGTGGACTTAGATTCACAAGCAGTAGAAGTGACAAAACTTTCATTGATGTTAAAAGCAATGGAAAACCAAACACAGGCTTCTATACTATCGCAAATGTCGCTATGGCACGAGAGAGTTTTACCCAATTTAGATAAAAATATTAAATGTGGAAATTCGTTAATCTCAAATGATTTTTACAGCAGTCAAATTGACTTTGAGCCAGAAGCAGAGAAAAAAATAAATGCTTTTGATTGGGAAAAAGAGTTTAAAGAAATTTTCAATAACAATGGTTTTGATTGTATAATAGGAAATCCACCTTATTTGAAACTCACTAAAAACAATACTGACAACGACATTTTACAATATTACAATCAAACTTATAAAAGCATACACGGTGGAAGTTCAAAAAATTTATTTCAATTATTCATTGAAAAAATTGCAAAACTAAAACCAAAATATTTTTCGTTCATCGTTCCCGAAGCACTATTAACAACTGGAAGCAACAGCATTGTTAGAAAAATTTTAATAGATAATTTGAATATTCAAAAATTGGCAATATTTGACCATTTCGTTTTTGAACAAGCAACAATAGGCACAACAGTTTTTATTTCTGAAAACAAAAAGCATAAACCCGACACCGAAATTATTTTAATGGATAAATTCGGTAAAGAAAAGGCAAGCAAGCAAGTTGATATTAAAGCTACGGACGAACTTTGGGAAACGCTCACAAACAACGAACATGACAGCATTCTAAAACAAATGCAATATTCATCGACTCCAATGAAACAACTTGTAGAAATGAGTAAAGGAATGGTTGTAAAAGATAGAGATGAGGTAATGGAAAGTAAAAAAACAAAAACAAATCTTCCGTTTTTGTTAGGTAAAAATATGAATCGTTACACGCACAGTTATACTAATTATGCAACTTATGACAATCTTACAATTATTGGCGGGACAAATAAATTATCCAAACACATACAAATACCAAGACTTTTAATTCGTAGAACAGGAAGTATATTATGTGCTACTTATAGCGACCAAGCCGAATTAATTGAAAGTACAATTTATATTGCGACATCAAACAAAATCAATCTTAAATATTTGTTGGGGGTGCTAAATTCAAAAGCTCTTACTTTTTACTTAAAACAAAAACTAATAACAAACGCACAAGGTTTTCCTCAAATACTAATGGGACAGTTAGACCAACTACCAATACCAAACGTAAATGTGAAAAATAAAGCACAAAAAGAACAACACGACAGTATCGTTAAGTACGTTGACAATTTATTGCAACTATACGAACAATTATTAGACACAAACTCACAATCACGGACAACTTCAATTAAAAGGAAAATTGCTTTTTTTACAGAGGAAATTGACAAAGAAGTTTTAAATCTATATGGACTTAAAAGTGTAGATAGAAAAACAGTTGAAAACGCCTAACCGTTTGTTGCAAATTTCTAGGCTACTTACACTTACAACAGCATTAAACTAGTGATGACACGAACCGAGGCCGAGTAAATGAAGATGAGCGTTTACCTCCGTTCAATGCACTTCATACGTAACCGGTAACATCATTCTTACATACACCGCTTTGTTGCCCATTTTGCCGGGGTTCCATTTGGGCATTTGTTCAATCGTTTTCATCAAACTTTCTTCCATGCCCCAGCCGTTTTTAGAGATGGCTTTAATATCCGAAATATTGCCATCAGGGCCCACCACAAAACTGACCACAATACGTGTGCGCTCCACATCTGCACCTTCCTGTACTTTTAAATTGTCCTGAATAAAACGGTGCATGGCCTGTATACCATCTGGAAATTCGGGCATCACTTCCGGTATTAAAGTGGCATTATTGGCAGAGGCACCCGGTGTTTCTTTCGTGTTGTCATTGGTATTAGGGTTGTTTCCTGTTCCTGTGTTAGGGTCAGGGAAGGGAGTAGTATTGCCGCTGTAGGTAGTGGGGGAGGGAGTGGAAAAAGTATCATCCAAAGTTGTATCAATAGGAGTCTCCACAATTACCGGAGGTGAATTGGTTGCACTGTTTCCGCCTGCAGGTGGTGATGGCGGTTTGATCTCCTCAGGTACATCTATATCAGGTAATGCAGGATCAAAAATAACTGTTCCATCGTCAATAATTTGTTTAATCTCTTTTGGCGATAATCTGGCTATGCCTATGGCAACTCCTGTAATAAGGAACAAAGAGGTAAGCACAATAAGGTAAGATTTGAGTACGGTACGGTCGTACTCTTCGCGAAGCACATAAGCTCCGTAGGATTTGTTTCGGTTTTCAAAAACAATTTCTTCCCAATTGTTTTTGTTGTCAGCATAGTGGTTCATAAGGTTGAATTTTATAACTCAACGCCTCATGAATACGGGCAAGTATTTAAGTTAAAGTACAGAAAGGTCTTTTGACACAAACCTTACAAAAGTTGTGCGCTGTGGTTTTTGGTATCTACCTTTTCAATGATGTTTTCTATTTTACCTTTTTCATCTATCACAAAAGTACTGCGAAGTATGCCCATGTATTTTCTTCCGTACAGTGTTTTCTCTCCCCAGGCTCCGTATGCTTCGGCTACGGCATGGTTTTCATCAGCCAGTAATGAAAAGGGTAATTCATACTTGGCTATAAATTTTAGGTGTTTCGAAGCACTGTCGGGGCTTACTCCTAAAATTTCGTACCCTTTCTTCTGAAAAGTTTTGTAGTTATCACGTAAGTCGCAAGCCTCAGCCGTACAACCCGGTGTGCTGTCTTTGGGGTAAAAATAAAGTACCAGTTTTTTGCCTTTGTAATCTTTGATGGAACGTATGTTGCCGTTTTCATCTCCGCAGGAAAATGCGGGGGCTTTATCGCCAATTTTGAGCTGTGTCATAATAAATAGAGTTCTTTGGAAATGCGTGTAAAGTTATCTTTACGGTCAATAACAATTAACTCTACGTTTAGTTTAGTTCTGCGCGGAGTATTGCTGTCGTACTCGTACATCAGCAAATCGTTTTTAGCATCGTATTCTGCCAGCACCCACTTGCCGTTAATGCGCAGGCTGTACTCTGAAATGCCTGAAAGGTTATCTGTAATTACTATTTTTAACGCACTGGTATCAGTACAAATGGAGTCGCGTGAAATGTTTTTAAACGTGGCCCTGGGAGCTACGGTGTCAACAAGAATGGCAAAATCACCAAATACACGGCTGCTGGCAGTAATCCATCCCCGGTTGTATCCACCACCCACGGCACCCACACCACCTTTGTCAAATGCTCTGCCCACAATCATTTTATCGAACAGGGCGGTATCTTTTTTATCGGGTTTTATGTTGATGTGAATATTGCTGTGCAAGGGTGTGTAAGAGTCGCCCAACTTAAAAATTTTGGAGGCTGTACGTTTGTTGCCCGGCAGAGTTTTAATGCAAAAATCCATAGTATCGTACAGTGCACCTTTAGGAACTTCTATGCGCACTCCATACATCTGGAAAACATTATCCCGTGTCGGAACAAATCGGTCGTACGAACACTCGGGCAGGTAATACGCAGATAGCTGATCATTGACTTTACCCCTGATGAGTAAGTGAAGTTCTATTGATTTTCCTGAAGCGTCTTTGGCCATAAATTTCACCGTGTGGGTGAGACTGTCTTTGAGCCAGTATTTTCCTTTAGCCGGCAGAGTTTGGTAGATATCCACCCGGTTGCCATCATCAATAAAACACTTTTGTACCCTTACCCGTTCTTTAATCAACCGTTCGTAATCAATGTGTGCGTTGATGTATTTGGTGTCAGAAAATGCAAAGGCCTCCATTTCCATTCTAAAAAAAGGTACCGTATCAATTTGCATTTGAAGGGTGTAAATATTTTGTTCCCGCTCTTTGTCGGTAATAAAGTCAAATGCTTCTACACCAAATCCGATAATGCCTGTGGGCAAATCAATCGTATCGGTAAAGCGGTAACCTTCGGGTATTTTTTGTGTTTTAGCCGGAAAAAGTTTTTGCTGCAAAATGGGCAACGGGCGATTGGGCATTACGTTGTAGATGGAAAAACTTTTAAAGAATGGGGCATCAGTATCCAATACAGGTAGGTTAAACAAGAGGGGGTTAATGGGGTATTCTGTTTTGGTATTGCGCAATTCAAAATGCAGGTGTGGCCCGGTTGAACCGCCACTATTCCCGGTGTAAGCAATAATATCTCCTTTTTTTACCGGTATAAGGTGCTTTTTAGGAAACAGTTCTATATCAAAACTTTCTTTACGGTATTGCTCGCGTTTGATGTAGCTGCCAATGCTGTCGTTTAGACGGGAGAGGTGAGCATATACGCTGGTGTAACCATTGGGGTGATCAACGTAAATAGCTTTACCATAACCGAAGGGAGATATTTTGATGCGGGCCACCCAGCCATCGGCAACGGCATACACAGGTAAACCTTCTTTTTCAAATGTGCGTATGTCAATTCCGGAATGAAAATGATTATCGCGCAGTTGCCCGAATGGAGCGGAGAGGAGCAAGGTGGTATCTAATGGTGAACGGAAATAATCCTGCGGGTACGCGTGTTGTGCAACCGCTTCTCCTTGCAGGAGCGCCAGTAACACACAACATAAAAAACGCAGTTTTCCCATTACAAGGACAAATCTATCCACTGCAATGTAAATCTGAGGTTCAATGATATGCACATTGAACAGCTACTGTCTATTTCAGTATGCTATTTAATAGCGCATTGTAACAGCAACTCTCCTTCTAAACGCGCCTCGAGGAGGTCGCCTGTTTTTACTGCTCCCACTCCTGCGGGTGTGCCGGTGTAAATTAAATCTCCGGTTTTGAGCGTGAAAAATTGAGACAGGTAACTGATAATTTTATCAAAATTGAACAGCATGTCGGCTGAGTTTCCGGTTTGTACCAGTTCACTGTTTTTATGCAGTGTAAATTGGATGTTGCGGGGTTGTTGGAGTTGATGCAGAGGAATAAATTTTCCTAGGGGAGCAGAGCCGTCAAAAGCTTTGGCAATTTCCCAGGGCAGACCTTTTTCTTTTTGCTGTTGCTGTATGTCGCGGGCAGTAAAATCAATGCCTACGGTAATCTGGTCGTAATATTTATGGGCAAATTTTTCTTCTATACGTTTGCCGTTTTTGCAAATACGCAACACCAGTTCCAGTTCATGGTGAATGTCATTGGAAAAATCAGGCAGGTAAAAATCTTCGTTGTTTTTGAGTACCGCTGTCTCGGGTTTACAAAAAATTACAGGAGCGGTTGGAACTGCATTGTTGAGTTCTTTCGCATGCTCGGTGTAATTTCGACCTACACAAAATATTTTCATGGGTGCAAAATACGCACTCACATTAAATAATAAAAGCAGACCGAAGTCTGCCTTTACATAAACCTTTTTGTTGAGAAAGAGTTGCTTAGCGAGTCTTTACAGAATCGATAGGCCAAGGATCACCGGGACCCGGATCTCCGCAAGGAGGACCACAGCTGGTAGCGCTGGTTGCAATAGCCAATACTACAAGAGCAACAGCCATTTTCACATAACCTGGAGTTGCTGAAAGCACCGCTCCGGCTTGATTAATTGTTTTTTTCATAACGTTTAAATTTTAAATGAAACATTTGATTTGCACCCTAAAGACAAAGGGGTACATCATGATGCTGCATCACCGGTATAAAAAAATATAAGTGGCTGAAAATAAAAATGAAAAACTATGCTGTAGGTAGGTGTAAGATTACTTTGGTACCCGTTGCATCACCAGCTTCATTTACTAAATCCAATATCTCTAAACGTGTTTCGTTTGATAAGCTATCCTGAAGCATTTGAATGCGTTCCTCTGCCAATAAGGTGTGCTCTGAACCGTGCAGGTCAATTTTTGATGCGCGTAGTTGCGCAGCCATCTTGCGCCCTATACCGTTATCTTCAATGGTACAAAGCACATGATTTTTGCTCCAGGGTTCAAAATTTATTTCAATTCGTCTTTCTTTTACTTTTTGTTTTAATCCCTGCCAAATAGCATTTTCCACGTAAGGTTGTACCAGCATGTTAGGAATAAATGTGTTGAGTGCATTAATTTTTGGCGAACAATTAATTTTAAAGTCCAGCTCCCCATTAAATCTCAAACGTTCAATGCTCATGTAATAGTCAAGTGTTTTTATCAGTTGTTCAACCGTGATAAAATCTTTTTCCCCGTATTCTAACACACAACTGATGTAAGAAGAAAATTTACTGAGGTATTGGCTGGCATTAAGTAATTTATTAGAGTTAATGCATTCCTGTACCTGATAGAGGGTGTTGGAAATAAATTGAGAATCTAATTGTGCTTTATAGGCACGTAATTCCAAGTCAAGTCTGTGGCGTTCCAACTCATGTTTTGCAGCTTCCTGAGCTTTAAATTTAGAAACTGCTCTTGCAATAAGCCACCATGATATTCCTGCTAAAACTATGCAGCAAAACAACAGGAAGGTGGATGTTTTCCAAATGGGTGGTACTATTTCAATTCTTAAACGTTTAATATCGCTATACGAATCTTCATTATAACCCTTTGCACGTATTTCAAGCTCATAGTTGCCTTCACTCAATTCAGAAAAAGCTATCAGGTTATTTTGAACTACGTGCCAGTTGTTATCTAATCCGTTTAGTCGGTATTCAAATTGAAATGCCGCACCTTTATTTAAATCGGCATCACCAAGTAAAATCATTAATTGCTTTACTCCATTGTTGATGTTAACCACCCCATTGGTAAAGCTCATTAATTGACCATTTACCATTACTTCACTAATTACGGGCAGTAATTTTAAATCATATACCGGAAGTTTCGGGTTAAATAATAATAGCCCCTCATGATGACCGGCTATCAGTTCTCCCATCAAATTTGGAGTTAAACAGTTTTGTGAAAATTCAGCTACAGGTAATCCGTTTTCAGGACGCCAGATGTCAATTTTCCCACTGGAAAGTGTGTGGCGCATCAGGTTATTGGCAGTAGTAAACCAAACGTACTGTTCATTTCCGGCCCAAACGGATTGAATGGAAGAAGCATTTAAGGCCTTGTTCAGAATTATGTTTTCTGATTTATGTGTAAGTGGATTTAACTTAAACAAGGCGCCTTGCTGAACGCCTATCCATAAGTTGCCTTTGGTATCTTCACTTATACAATTAACATTTACTTTTTCAGCATTTAATGCCTGTCCAAATCGTTCAGCAGAGTTTTTTTCTGTGTTAAAAAGGTCAAGCCCTCTATCAGTACCCACCCATAATCTGTTTTTTGTATCCATGTACAACCGCTTAACAGTATTCGATGAGATAGTATTTTTTTTGGCCTCATGAAAATAAATGAATACATCTTTAGTGGCAGGGAAATAATGCAGTAATCCTATATTGCTACCCAACCATAAACTGCCATCTCTTTCGGTGCAAACTGCAGTAATTGTTTGGTCAAGAGTATCGGTGTAAAGTTTATGCAGGGTGAAGTTTTTCTTATCCGGAGAAAAATTGTAGAGGCCCTTTTCAGTTCCTACCCACATGTTTGATCCGTTGTGTTGTGCCGTAAGAGCATGAACAGAGAAAAACTCATTTTGAGGAATTACTTTAGCCGTTTTTTGTGAATTGTTGTATTCAAATAACCCTTGCCATTCAGTACCAAAAAATACCGTGTTGTTTAAAGGCAATATTGCAGTTGCATTACCCGCAGGTAATGTATTTGTTGATACAGAACGAAAATGCTGGTTAAGGTAAGCATAACAATACACCCCGTTTTGGCGTGTTCCAATCCATAAATTGTTGCGTTGATCACCGGTTAATGCAGTGATATATTGGTATTGTATGGCTTGTGGTCCGGTATTTTTTTCAGTTACTTGTTGAATTGAAGTGTCGGTTAACGTGAAGGTGTAAAGTCCTTTGGTAGTGCCAACCCAGGCAGTCATATTTGAGTCAATCCAAAATGCAGGGATTTTGCTGAAGTTATTGTGTAGTTCGTTTTTAACATTAAAGTTAGTGTACTTTTCAGTTTGCAAATTGGCATCAATTAACCCGCTGTACCCATTGTAAATGAACAGGTGGTTGTTGATGAGCTGTGTTGCTGAAGGATTGTATACTTTGCCACCTAACAGAGCAAACTGATCGGCATAATTGCCTGTAATTTCTTTTTTACTGAAATCAAATTTGTAAATGTTGGAACGTGAAGACAGGGTAAAGTGGTCAGTGTTTTTTTGGATGGAATAAACCGGTTGGTTTACTAAACGTGTCAGTTTATTTTCGTCTTCCAATAAATATAAAGCCTGATTACTGCCAATGTAAATGTTGTTTTTATTGTCTTCATTTACGGCATAAGCCACTTCATTTGTTGTTAGTTGTAAAACTTTAAAATGAACTTCACCTGCTGTAAGATAAGCTATTGTATTCCCTGAAAGTGCCCATATTCCTCCTTTGCTATCGGCAAAAAGAAAATCTACCTGATGGAAAGGAAGGGTGAGGCTATCCCACGGGTTATGGTGATATACTTTAACACGGTAACCATCATACCGGTTTAGTCCGTTTGCTGTTCCAATCCACAATGTGCCGAATTTATCTTGTGTTATGCACGTTACGTGGTTAGAACTTAATCCGTTTTTTGTGTTGAGTTGCTCTGTAAAAAAAGTTTGCCCCCAAGCGAAATGTCCTGAAAGCAAAACAAGTAAAACAAGGGCAGCGGTTTTGTTTGTCATAAGGCCAAAGTAAGGAGTTTAGATTGAATTACCTTACAATTCGTCTTACTTTATAGTAACTGCTGCAAACGGCTTTTTACAAATTGCATCAACTCACGGATATTTTCTTTGGAGAAATCAAAACGAATACCCGCTGTAGCATAAATTTCACCTATGGTTTTGGTGTACCCTAAAGCCAGTGCCTGCTTGTATTGTTCAATGGCTTTGGCCTTATCTGCAATGGCATTTTTCCATACACCAATGGCACCTAATTGAGCAATGCCGTATTCGATGTAATAAAAAGGTACTTCAAACAGGTGCAGTTGTTTTTGCCAAGTGTGCGCATAAAAATCTTCGAAATCAGTATAATCTACCATACCGGTGCTGAACTCGTTGCTGATATTGAGCCAGGCTGCTTTACGTTCTGCTGAGGTATGAGTATGGTTGGAGTATATCCAGTGTTGAAATTTATCAATGGTGGCAATCCAGGGCAGTACTTTTATAATGCCTTCCAGGTGTTCCTGCATGGCGCGTTTAAAGTCGGTAGGGTCGGTGTAAAATACATCCTGTCCTTCATGCGACAATAACTCCATACTCATGCTGGCCAATTCGGCCACTTCGCTGGGGCAGTTCTTAAAGGCAGCGAGTTCAAGGTCTTTGCTAAGGAACGAGTGCACGGCATGTCCGCCTTCGTGTACCATGGTTTCCACATCGCGTACGCTGCTGGCGGCATTCATAAATATAAACGGCACATTTGTTTCCGACATCGGATAGTTGTATCCTCCAGGTGCTTTTCCTTTTCTGCTCTCCAAGTCCAAACGATTCATTTCATCCATGGTTTCAATGCACCAGGAGAAATACGGATCTACTTTCTTAAAACACTTCACAGTTTTATCAAGCAAATCTCTTCCGCTGGTGAAGGGCTCTAAAGGAGCTCGTCCTTTAGTATCCACTTCCATGTCCCAGGGACGAAGGTCGTGGCCCAGTTCTTTTTTTCTGCGCTCATTAATTTCTTTACACAAAGGCACCACCTCATCACGAACGGATTGGTGGAAAGCGAAACAATCTTCAGGTGTATAATCAAACCTGCCCAGTGCGGCAAACATGTAATCTCTAAAGTTTTCAAACCCCGCATTCACCGCAATCTGATGACGTAGTTGTATCAAGCGGTCAAATAAATCGTCCAGCTCCTTAGCATGTTGTAAACGTTTCGTTGCAATTTTCACATACACTTCCTGGCGTTTAGCGCGGTTGGTGTCTTTGAGAAAGTTGGATGCCTGTTGTAGTGTAAGTTCTTTGCCATCTACTTCCACCGTCATGCTGCCTACAATGGAGCCGTATTTTTGCGATTCGGTTTGCACCTCGGCCATTAACGGAACGTTTTTTTCACGAAACAATTCTATTTCTTTTTTAATGCCGCGCAGGTAAATAAAATATTTATCGTGGTCCAACTCGTTGATGTAAGGACACTCCAATAATTTTCTGTTGAGTTGATCATTGAGCGGAGATATTTTCGGTTCTATCTCAGTAACAAAAAACAGGTAGGCTTCTTCCAGTTGTTTGTTGGTGGTATCGCAGGTCATGCGCACATATCGCCAGGCCATGTCTTCGCTTATAAAGGCTTCCAGTTCGCTGCGGTGTATTAACCATTTCTCCAGTTCGGCTGATGAACCGATGGTACGTTCGAGCAATTGATTAAAGAAAGGAGCCAGTGCTTCCCATGAATTAATTTTTAATTTGGCCGGGAGAAATTTGTGGTGCGTTATAACTAGCATATCATTATTTATTACAATGTGAAAAAGAAATAGTACGACATAATTCTGTTAATTGTCTTTTACCCTTTTCGCTGAATCCTTCATAAGCTGTAACTGGTAAGGTCTTGCTTTGCTCAAGGTAATGGAGAGGTATTTTGGGTTCTGATTGGAGAAAATTACAAGCAAAGCAAATGTCTACATATCCAGCAATTGCGCCTTTTTTGTAGAACACAATTCCCATTCTAGGTTCAAAGCAGGCAAATTTACTACCACCATATGTACTACTATCTCCAATAAGGTTTACAAATTTATCTACTTCTATTGCGGATAGTTTTACTGATTTACCAATGATTTGTTTCTGAAGTAAACCTTTTTGTACAATGGACTGAGACCACACTCTGTCTATGTTGAACTCATATGCATAAACACTGTCGAATTTCAATTTAGTAAATGGATTGCTCATTTTCGGTTTACTAGTTTTTCCGGTACCCGAAAAGAATACTCCCAATGTTCCAATCAAAAGAAGAATAGAGATAACGAAGTGCTTAAGCATTGAGACAAAAATATAAAACTATGACGCTTTACCATCAAAGTCTGTAAAAATAAAAAAGCCACCCGAAGGTGGCTTTTTCTATGGGCAACAAATTTCGTTTATACTGACTTTGGTCGGTAAGTGGTTTTTGAACCACCGTCAGATTTAGTATTTACTTTAGCAGCGGTATTTTTAGGCTTAAAGGTTTTCTTTGGTTTGGCCTCAGCCTCAGTGTCCACCACCTTTTTTACTTTGCTTTCTGCTTCAGCATCGGCTTCTTCTTTTTTAGCGGCTTCCAGCAAAGCAGCAAAATCTACCTGACCGTTCAGCATGCTGAACCAGTTGATGGCTTTCTTAATATCAGAGATATACACTCTTTCTTTGTCGTAATCAGGGAGCACTTTTTCAAAAAATGCTTTCATGGTGTCGTTATCCGCTTTGTTATCAGGAACATTGCCGGCATTCGCCATTTCAGCAAATACTTCCAGCAGGCGCTTTTCACCGGCATACGTGTACATGGCAATATCATCCAGTACAGAAATTTTTTGAGTGAAGGTGATGGCTGTACGGGCTTTTGAAGCATCCATGGCTTCTACAATCAGGCCGTTAGGTCGTTTACCTACTATCTTAAATAATCCTCCTTTTCCGGAGATGGAGATTATGTCTTTTAAATCCATACGTTTTATGTTCTGTTTAAGGGCAGCAAATAAAAACAATTTATGCTGAAAATCCTTACATTAATTCACAGGGCAAAATCGGGTAAAAGGTGTAAATTTGTCGGCCATTATCAGGCTTTTATCTATATGGAAACAGTAGTAAAATATACTCCTAAAAACAAAATAAGGGTAGTAACTGCAGCAAGTTTGTTTGACGGCCACGATGCAGCCATCAACATCATGCGCAGAATTATACAGGCCAGCGGTGCTGAAGTTATTCATCTGGGGCACGACCGCAGTGCAGAAGAAGTAGTGAATTGCGCCATTCAGGAAGATGCCAATGCCATTGCCATGACCAGCTACCAGGGCGGTCACGTGGAATACTTCAAATTTATGTACGATTTGCTCAAGCAAAAAGGCTGTGAACACATCCGTATTTTTGGCGGTGGTGGCGGAACTATTTTGCCTGAAGAAATGTCGGAATTGCACCAATACGGCATTTGCCGCATATACGGCCCCGATGACGGACGTACCATGGGTTTGCAGGGCATGATTAACGATATGCTGGAAAAATGCGACTTTGCAACCGGACAAAATCTGAACGGAGAAGTAAAACACCTGGCAGATAAAGATTACAAATCCATTGCGCGTTTAATCTCAGCGGCTGAAAATAATCCCGATGACTTTAAAGTATACTTTGATAAAAATTTAGCCCCGTTAAAAGATAAAATAGCCACACCTGTGCTGGGTATTACCGGAACAGGCGGTGCAGGAAAATCTTCTTTAGTAGATGAACTGGTGCGCAGGTTTCTGCTTGATTTCAAAAATAAATCAGTAGCCATTATTTCTGTTGACCCTTCCAAGAAAAAAACGGGTGGTGCCTTGCTGGGTGACCGCATTCGCATGAATGCCATAAAAAATGACCGGGTGTACATGCGCTCGCTGGCTACACGCCAAAGCAACCTGGCACTATCCAAACACGTGCAGGAAGCCATTGACATTGTTAAGGCAGCTCACTTCGATTTGATTATTCTGGAAACATCGGGAATCGGGCAAAGCGATACCGAAATTATGGACCACAGTGATGTGGCCCTGTATGTGATGACACCTGAATACGGTGCAGCAACACAACTGGAAAAAATTGACATGCTCGATTTTGCCGATATTATTGCCATCAATAAGTTTGATAAAAAAGGAGCACTGGATGCCTTGCGCGATGTGAAAAAACAATACCAGCGCAACCACCAGTTGTTTGATAAGAACCCCGACAGCATGCCCGTGTACGGCACTATTGCCAGTCAGTTTAACGACCCCGGCATGAACAGCCTGTACAAATCAGTGATGGATAAAGTAGCTGAAAAAACAGGTGCGGATTTAAAATCCACCTACACCATCAGCGAGGAAATGAGTGAAAAAATTTACATCATTCCACCAGCACGGGTACGTTACCTTTCTGAAATTTCAGAGAACAACCGCAACTATGATAAGTGGGTGTTGAAGCAAGGTGAAATTGCCGATAAACTTTACGGACTTAAATCATCTATGGACACCTTGAAGGCATCTAAACTAGATGACAAGGACCGTTTGATTAAAGCCCTAGATGAAACTTACCACACCGTAGCACTTGACCTGGACCCGCGCAACCGCATTATTCTCGAAACCTGGGAAGAGAAAAAAGATTTGTTCCGCAATGAATATTATGTGTTCAAGGTGCGCGACAAAGAAATAAAAATCAAAACACATTCAGAATCGCTGTCGCATTCCCAGATACCTAAAGTAGCCGTGCCTAAATTTAAAGCCTGGGGCGATGTGCTTCGCTGGGCATTGCAGGAAAATTTCCCCGGAGATTTTCCGTATACAGCAGGTATCTATCCGTTCAAGCGCGAAGGTGAAGATCCTACGCGTATGTTTGCCGGAGAGGGCGGCCCTGAACGTACCAACAAACGTTTTCACTACGTATCGCAAGGTATGCCGGCCAAACGTTTGAGTACCGCATTTGATTCCGTTACGCTTTACGGTAACGACCCCGACCACCGCCCTGATATCTACGGAAAAATTGGTAACTCAGGTGTGAGTGTGTGGAGTTTGGATGCTGCGAAAAAACTGTATTCCGGTTTTAACCTGGCTGATCCTAAAACTTCGGTGTCCATGACCATCAACGGTCCGGCTGCGATTATCTGTGCCTTCTTTATGAATGCGGCCATTGACCAGCAATGTGAGTTGTACATTAAAGCCAACGGACTGGAAGCTGAAGTAAATAAAAAGATTGACGATATTTTTAAAGTCAAAGGCACCACACGCCCAACTTACAATGAACAATTGCCGGAAGGTAATGATGGCTTAGGGCTAATGTTGCTAGGTGTTACAGGCGACATGGTATTACCTGCAGAGGTGTACAACAAAATTAAAGTGGATACTTTAAAACAAGTGCGCGGAACTGTACAAGCCGATATTCTGAAAGAGGACCAGGCACAAAATACCTGCATTTTTTCTACAGAATTCTCCCTGCGTGTAATGGGCGATGTGCAGCAGTATTTTATTGACAATGCTGTGCGCAACTTCTATTCTGTTTCCATCAGTGGTTACCACATTGCTGAAGCAGGAGCCAACCCCATCACACAACTGGCACTTACACTTTCCAACGGATTTACGTTTGTGGAATATTACCTGAGCAGGGGCATGAACATTGATGATTTTGCACCTAACCTCTCGTTCTTTTTCTCTAACGGCATTGATCCGGAGTACTCGGTGATTGGCCGCGTGAGCCGCAGAATATGGGCCAAAGCCATGAAGCTGAAATACGGGGGTAACGAGCGCAGCCAGATGCTCAAGTACCATATTCAAACCTCGGGTCGCTCCCTACACGCGCAGGAAATTGACTTTAACGATATACGTACTACGCTGCAAGCCTTGTATGCCATTTACGATAACTGCAATTCTTTACACACCAATGCGTATGACGAAGCCATTACCACTCCTACGGAAGAAAGCGTAAGACGTGCCATGGCCATACAATTAATCATTAACCGGGAATTGGGATTAGCTAAAAATGAAAACCCTTTACAAGGGTCATTCATTATTGAAGAGTTAACTGATTTGGTAGAAGAAGCAGTATTGAGTGAGTTCGATAAAATTACTGAACGTGGCGGAGTGTTGGGTGCTATGGAAACCATGTACCAGCGCAACAAAATTCAGGAAGAAAGCATGTACTATGAAATGCAGAAACACAGCGGGGAGTTTCCTATCATTGGCGTAAATACCTTCTTAAGCAGCAAGGGCTCCCCTACGGTTTTACCGCGCGAGGTGATACGCTCCACTATGGAGGAAAAAGAATACCAGATCACCATGCTGGCTGAGCTAAAGAAGGGTAATGAGGCCAAAGGCAAAGAAATGCTGCAGCGCCTGCAACAAGTAGCCATTCATAACCAAAACATTTTTGCTGAGTTGATGGAAACAGTAAAATATTGCTCACTGGGACAAATTACCAATGCCTTGTTTGAAGTAGGCGGGCAGTACAGGAGGAATATGTAATGAGTCTATAATGATGGGAAAATCTGGAGGTATAACAGCAAGAAATACTAGGGAAGGACTTAGATCTGAGTATATTGCAGAATATATTTTTTCAGCATTTGGTACATGTATTCAGGCAACACCTGGCAACGATTTGGGAATTGATCTTATATGTAACTTAACCAAGTTCGAGGGAAAGTTAATAACATTTAAGTCTTCTTATGGTGTCCAAGTAAAAAGCAAGGGAAAACTATTCAAATATTCAGGTAAACAAGCGACCACGTGGTTGTCTAAAATGGAGTTTCCCTTATTATTAGCAGAAATAGACAAACGAAATTCGTACATCAAAATGTATTCAACATGGAATTTGAACAATTATATTCTTGGATTTCATGGAGGATCTGAACACAGCTTCCCAGATGAAGTAGTATTTAGCACCTCTGACATTTCTATTCTTCCCATGCCAGATAATAAAAGAGGACTTATTCCTGTTGGCAAGCCTATTTTGGAGTTTGACATTAAAGAGTTAGGGAATGAGATTAGTAGGGAATCATTTTGGGGTATACTTGATGAGTGGTTAGAATTTGATAATAGAAACTACCTTTTAAGGAGAGCAGGAATTTCGTGTTCTTTTGGGTACATTGAATGGGAAACAAATAAAAAATTATCTAAAAGCCGTGTGAAATGGGATAAAAAGTACTTTTATTCAAACCACCATGCCAATGAGAATAAAAAAACCATTGCAGAAGCTTTTATTTCATTAGCATTGTTTTATAAAAAGTGGTACGAAGAAAAGCCACAAGATAATTTAAAACTGGAGTTTAATGCTTTAAGGGAGTATGCGACCCAATTTTTAAAAGATGACTTAGGAGATTTTGGCTTAAATCTTTTTAAAGATTCTATATAGTTTCCTCAACTGGAACGCGCATATTGCGCGTTCCAGTTGAGCTATTTAGATATTAGTTCATTTTCGGAGTTGTTATTTGGATACATATCTATGATTTGATTAATAGTTTTTATTGCTAATGTATTCTCGAAGAGAGTAATCCCACCAGAAACTAAGCATAAAACACCATATACTATTGAAAAGGTGTCACTGCTTCCTTCTCTAAGTAGTAAAAAGCAAGTCCTCCTACAAAAAGGAAAATGCCTGCACAACTAGACGATACTTTAACTCCAATAATAGTAGCAAAAATAAGTGGTTAATATAAACTAAGCATTTTTTTTGCGCTATCAGTTGCTGCAACTGACGCCATGAAGAATCTTTTCTATATGTAATTAATTACATGTCTTAAAGAGGCACGAAGCAGTCCCTCAATGTGGTCAAAAGAAAAATTTGTGCAATTGCAAAAAATCGTCTAAATTGCCTTTGAAAGTCACTATGTTATGCAATCTAAGCTGTTCATCTATATTGTAATTCCCGCGGCCATAATGGTCAATTTTTTCAAAGTGATTTACAGAAGAGAAGACGAAGTTCTTTTCAATACTTTTCTTGATGGAGGAAGGTTGTGTCGTATTTAATAATTTAGCGACTGACAATTTTAAGTTTTTAAAAAATATTATGAAAAAACTATCAGGTAAAATTTACTGGATTCAAGATGACTTTAATTTCAATGGAAATTACTTTCCTGCAAAAGGCAAAACAGCTCACATTGTTTCTAAAATCGAAAATGTTGTTATAGACGACAATATTATAAAATTCATTACAGCACCAGTAGACTTTAATGGGGCAATATTTAGTTACCATGTAAACTTGTTAGCAGATGACAACGGTTTAGGTTTTAGTGGGAAATTTACAGAAGAAGCAGATATAGATTGGACTGGAGAAATTAAATGCGAATTATTTGAAAACAAGAAAGCGTTTTTTGTTTATGGTAAATGGGAAGAGGATGGGGTTATATACACTTGGTGGGCTCGTATTCAAAAAAGTGCTACCCACCAACAGACGTTTGGCTAAAAAACTTGACAATTAACTTTATCAAGAAATAGTCATTATTAACGATTTTTATTTTACACAAAGATGGCTGACAACGACAAGAACAATGTCTATGCGCTAACCATAAAAGGCGATGTAATACACGCATCAGAAGCTACTAGTGGGCGACAAGGTTACTACTGCCTTGGTTGTAAAAAAGAAATGCAAGCTGTTAGGTCTAAAAAATCAAATAGAATTGACTACTTCCGTCATGATCCCAAAGGGGTTGTTAATGAAGCGAAATGTACTTATAGTGACGAGACATACCGACACAAACTTGCCAAAGAAATACTTCAACGACTAAAGAGAATTAAAGTGCCAGCAGTCTACAAGTATCCACCCAAAAATCAAGATGGATTGGCCAATTTACTAGAGGAGTCAAAATATATAGATGCTGCACACATAGGAATAGAAACTACGTTCTATGAGGACGAATCAGGAGTAATTCATTATGGTAGCAACAAAGATGTAGAGTCTCGGTTTTTAATAATTCGGCCTGACGTAACATTCTTTAACAGTAAAAAAAAGCCAATTCTATTTATTGAGATTGTTGTTACACATGGAATAAAAGATGATAAACGAATTAAGCTAAAGCGTTTGGGGATAGATGCAGTCCAAGTAAAAATCCCTAAAGATTCACCACAGAGTATTGAAAATAATTTTCATCTAACGGATAGAATAAAATGGATATATAACAATGTCGAAGAAAGAACTGAATACGTACGAATTACCACACCAAATTCAAAGGGAATTCCACCAATTGATGAACTCCAAAGAAAACTTCAAGAAGAATCTCTCGCATGCCGAACAGCAGAAATTGGAAACCTTATACGCGCAATTAAAAGATGTTTGGAATCAAAGCCTTATAGAGACACTGAAGGCGAGCTTAGAGGAGAAATATCAAGAGTTACGACAAATGCAGAAACTCATAGAGCAAGATTGGACAGAATACGAGAGAATTGTAGAGACAGAGTTAAAGGAAGATATAAAGCAGAAATCGACAAGGTTGAATCAAGAATCAGGCAGGTTGCAACAGACGCAGAACAACTTGAACAGAGACATTCAAATTTGGAAAAACGATATAATAATAAGAGATACGAAATTGCAAGCAAGGATAAAGAACTTGAACTTGGAATCAGAGCTAAGGTTGAAGGAATCAGAGGAACAAGAGAAGCTTTTGAAGAAAGAACAAAACAAATTATTAGAGATCGAGACAACTCAATCAGAGATTTTGAGTCAACAAAAAATGGTATTAGAGAAAATCAAGAACGAATACTCAGAGATATTGAAAGTACAAGAAACAGAATTAGAGAAATCATCTCTTCAAGAGAAGCCATATCAGGAAAATTTGAACAACTTGAACGAGAAACTTCAGACAAATTTAAACGACTTACAGAACTTGAAGTTGCGGAAATTGAAGGAATTGAAAGAGAAACGCAAAACGAACCAAGAAGATTTGATGAAGCTCAGAAAGGAGTTAGAGAAGAGTTTGAGAGATTACGAGAAAAGTCTTCTCAAAGAGTTAAGGCAAGAGATGCTAACGGAAATAGTGAATTGTCCCGAGGAATTAATCACTTACTTCAAACATGGAGAAGACTCCTCGATTTCGAAAAAGATTATACTACTTACAAAAGAAACCGAGCAGCTTGGGACAGCTTTAACAAGGGGACTTACAAAAATTGGACAGACTAAGGAGCAGTTTTTTGAAAAGATGGAGAAAAACCAAAGTTAATCGAGTGTAAGAATCCACCCCTGCTATCCTGTGTTTGCAACTCAGGATTCCTAAATCGTAACTTCCAACTTTATCCTCCAATCATCTTTTGCCCTATCTTCACATAAAATTTTAGCACATGCTTCGTACGCTTGTTTTACTTTTATTCAGTTTATCGGTTCACATGACTACTGCACAAACACTTCAACTGGCGGGGTTGCGCTACCTGCACAAAGCACCTGCGGTAAAAAATGGCCATGCGCCTTTGTTAATTCTGTTGCACGGCTTTGGCAGCAATGAGCAGGATTTATTCGGGTTGGCACCGCATCTGCCTGCAGAGTACAGAATACTATCGGTACAGGCACCCGTGGCATTGAGTAAGGGAACGTATGCCTGGTACAAGCTCGATATGTCAACAGGTAAAACGGTGTACGATAAAAAAGAAGCTGAGCATGCGCGTTTGCAGTTGGTACGTTTTATAGATTCGGCCAAAGTAAAGTATGCTGCCACACAAGTACATTTACTGGGGTTTAGTCAGGGTGCAATTATGAGTTACAGCGTGGCACTTACCCAACCTCAAAAAGTAAATTCTATCACGGCCCTAAGCGGCAGAATATTGGAAGAGATTGCTGCACAGGTAAAGCCTACACCTAAGCTGATGCAATTGCAGGTGTTTATTGGGCATGGCAAAAACGATCAGGTACTGCCGCTGCATTACGGTCAGGAAGCAAAAATAGTTTGCACCCGCGCACAAGTAAAACTCACGTATCAGGAGTACAGCATGGCACATGAAATCAACCAGCAGGAGCTGGCCGACATAGTGAAGTGGTTGAATGTTCAACTGCGCAAGTGAGGACGGTTCTTTATTTTACAAACTACCTCAACTAATACGCGTTTGCATTGAGGATTCTTTTTAACTGTGTTTA
>JAGPCK010000077.1 GCA_018058135.1 Bacteroidia bacterium
GGTGAAACAGCTACCTGCACCTGACTTCCGTCAGCAGCGGGAGCTATGAAACCTGCATCTTCTACGGCAAAACCTTGGGTAGGTAACTCATCACCGTGCGGTCCGTCTAATTTTACCTGCTCACCTTTATCGTTAGTTAATGTATCGGTTAACGGGTTAAACGTTAAATCTCCGGCAATGGCCATAGCGGTTACCAGTTCAGGTGAGGCTACAAAGGCAAAAGTGTTGGGGTTACCATCGGCACGTTTGGCAAAGTTGCGGTTAAACGAGTGGATGATGGTATTTTTCTCTTGCTTCTCAGCACCCATTCTGTCCCACATACCAATACATGGTCCGCAGGCATTGGTAAATACTTTTGCACCAATGGAGTTGAACACGTCTAAGAAACCATCGCGTTTAATGGTGTAACGTATTTGCTCAGAACCCGGGTTAATGCAATATTCTGCTTTAGCGGTTAAGCCTTTTGCAGCTACCTGCTTAGCCAAACTTACGGCACGTGAAATATCCTCGTAGCTGGAGTTGGTGCATGAACCGATAAGACCTACTGAAATTTTAGTGGGCCATCCGTTAGCCAAAGCAGCTTCTTTTAATTTAGAAATAGGTGTGGCCAAATCAGGAGTGAACGGACCGTTTACATGCGGCTCCAGTTCTGATAAATTAATTTCAATTACCTGATCGAAATATTGCTCAGGGTTGGCATAACACTCCGGGTCGGCAGTTAAGTGGTGTCTGATATCGTCAGCCAGTTCAGCTACATCAGCTCTGCCTGTGGCTTTTAAATAACGGGCCATGGAATCATCGTAACCAAAGGTGGAGGTAGTGGCACCTATTTCAGCACCCATGTTGCAAATGGTTCCTTTACCTGTGCAGCTCATGCTGGTAGCACCTTCGCCAAAATATTCCACTACGGCATCGGTACCACCTTTTACGGTAAGGATACCGGCCACTTTTAAGATAACATCTTTAGGAGCGGTCCATCCGTTTAATTTACCGGTTAATTTAATCCCGATTAGTTTAGGCATCTTCAGTTCCCAAGGCAAGCCGGCCATTACATCACAGGCATCAGCTCCGCCCACTCCAATGGCAATCATACCTAAACCACCCGCGTTAACGGTGTGCGAATCGGTACCAATCATCATTCCGCCTGGGAAGGCATAATTTTCCAATACAACCTGGTGAATAATACCTGCACCGGGTTTCCAGAAACCTATACCGTATTTGTTCGATACTGAACCTAAGAAATCGAATACTTCTTTGCTTTCTTTAGTGGCAAATTCCAAATCCTGCTCGGCACCGTTCTTAGCGGTAATCAGGTGATCGCAATGCACGGTAGACGGAACGGCTACTTTTGGACGACCCGATTGCATAAACTGCAACAACGCCATTTGTGCCGTAGCATCCTGCATCGCTACTCTATCCGGACCAAAGTCCACGTAACTTTTACCTCTTTCGAAACTTTTGGTTGCGTTGCCCTCTGTTAAGTGGCTGTACAAAATTTTCTCGGTTAAGGTCAGCGGTCTGCCTACTGCCTTGCGGGCTGCTGCTATACGTTCATCCATTCGGGCGTAAACAGCTTTAATCATTTCAATATCAAATGCCATAATTAAAAGAATTTTCGGGTGCAAAGGTAGATAAAATACAGGCCAAAAACACCGAATTTTTCAAAGATTTCCCGCGCACGAAAACCTGCTTCGGGCGCTGAATTGCAGCAGATTCACTTATTTTTGCAGCGGATTTTTTTATGATGAATTACACGGCCACCTATTCCAACGGACAAGATGCGGGACGATTTCCCTGCAAGGCGCAGTTCCTTCGTTCGGGCATCAGTATCAGCTACACTTCAACCGAAGGAGAGTTAAAAAATGTACTGTGGGAACCTCAGTTGCTGCACCCCAACCTGAGCTCAGAAGGCACAAAACACCAACTCACATATGGCAATTTCCCTTACCAAACTCTTCAGGTAACGGACGAAGGATTTCCCGCTGCCCTGCAACAATTGTATCCTGAACTGAAACTGAAACCCAACCGGCAGTTTGCGATTATGGCGGTTAACTACCCGCTTTTGCTAGGCGCAGTGGCGGTGCTTTTAGGCCTGGTGGCTTTGGTGTGGTGGGTACTGCTGCCTTATGCCGGCAAAAAAGTAGTAGAGGCCATTCCTGTTGAGTATGAAATTGAACTGGGCGAAACCATGTATACCTCCACCATTCAAGAATACGAGGTGAATGCCGAAGCGGGAAAAACCCTTACCGCCTTTATTCACCACTTTGTTGATACTTCCGTTTATCCGGTTAAAGTTGATGTAGTAAAACAAAACGAACTCAATGCTTTTGCTATGCCGGGCGGACATATCATTGTGTACGATTCCATTTTGCGCAGTATGGAAAGTTATGAAGAACTGGCGGGTTTGCTGGCACATGAATACTCACACGTGGCCCTGCGCCACAGTACACGCAACATTGTGAGCCAACTGTCTGTTACGGTTTTGCTCTCGGTAATTTTTGGCGGAAACGATGCTTTGGGTGACTTTGTATTACACAATGCGGCCCAGTTAAAACAGCTACATTACAGCAGAACACTGGAAGAAGAAGCCGATACACACGGTTTTACTTTGTTGCGGGAAAAGCACATTTCGCCTGAAGGTATGATTACCTTGTTTGAGAAGTTTAAGAAAATTGAACACCAGGCCCCTGAATTTTTCAGTACACATCCGTTGCCCGATACACGCATTACGCACCTGAAAAAACAGTTGCAAAAAAACAACACTATCTATAAACAACAGCCCGACTTACAGGAACTGTTTATGCAAATTAAAAAGAGCTTATGAACGAAGAACTGGAAGAGTCGCTAAAATTGCTGCAAACTGAATTGCAGAAAGAAAATATCTCTACCGATATTGAACTCAAAGAACACATTACACACGAGCAATTGCGCGACTGGCTCTCAGCAAAAATAGCCGACTTAATGCAGCACGATTTTCACCGCCTGTTGGCCATATTGTACCGCATTGATGTGCACGAGAATAATGTTAAACGGGTGTTTGATGAATATACCCCACACGAAATCCCTAGTATGATTGCCGAGTTGATGATACAACGTCAACTGCAAAAAGCCCGCACCCGCATTGCCTACCGCAAAAAAAATGGTGGGGAGAAATTTTGAATGCAGAGGCCTAAAATATTATTGTAAAAAGAGTTAAGACTGAGACCACATTAGTATAAGTAAAATTATTGCTTAACTCTGCTTTTTATGGTTTCAAAAGTAGATTTAATTGCTTCGGAAACCATTTTTTTTGCTTCGTCTGAATTAATTGGTTTTGAATAAAGGAATTCATGCACTTGATTATGATTGAACTTAACCTCATAGGTATAAGGTAAAAATTGAACTTCTAATCGCTCTGTTAAACTAAAAGCATTAGTTCCGTTCTTTTTAAAACCATTTAATTGAACATCAATCTTCAAATTTGAAATTGTGCCCCCTATTTTAATTCTATCATCATTTGCCATGATACTCAAACTCCATGACACTTTTTGAATTTTACTATCTATTTCTTCAATCCCAAAAGTCGAACTACTTTGGTTATTAAAAAACCCGCGCACTTCTATACTATCAAATAGATCTTCAAATTGCTTTAACTTATTCAAGTAAAGTTCAAAAAGGGGTCTTATTCCTACTTTGTATATCTCAATTATTGTCAAATCAGATTTGGGAAGCACTTTGGGTTCCTCTCCATCAAATTCGCTTTTCCAAAGAGCAATTTCCTTGTCAATATCATCCGGCTCCTCAATACTTTCTCCTTTAGCTGCTTTTATACCCAACTGTAAACTTTTGGAGCATTGCTCTGAAATGTATAAAACGAAAGCTCGCAAATCGCCAATATCTGCTTTATTAAGTGCCATTAAATATTGCGACTTGTCCTTGCTTGGAATAATTGCGGGAAGGTAACCCTCTCTAATTAAGACATAGTTCATTAATAATCTTGCTACTCTGCCATTGCCATCATCAAATGGATGAATTCGAACGAACTTGTAATGTAAGAGTGCCGCTAATTCAACGGGGTGTAATGATTCTTCACTCTGCCTGTACCAATCTATTAAGTCATTCATTAATGCAGCAGTCTCTTCAGGCCGGGCATAATGAAAAACTTCACCATTTTGAAGCCGAACAGAATTTGGAAAACTCTTGTATTCTCCGGGAATAATTTCTCTTCTTGTTGGTTGATTAGATTCAGTAACAGCTTCTTTCCAAAATGGGCGAACCAATAAAACCTCATTTAGCTTTCTGATGAAGTTTTCGGTTAATGGTCTTTGCTTATCTTCTGCTTCAATTTGAACCATATTTATTGCCACATCATGTGCCTTCATCTCCTCAATTTCCCGCACATTAATATCGCCACTACTTTGATCGTAGATGAGCAACAATTCAGTTTGACCATAAGTCAATGTGTTTCCTTCAATATGGTTGGAGTTATAGTTCCACTCTAGTCGCAACTTTTTCTTCAAGCGTCCCGCATGTTCAGTAGTAAGAGGTTGTAAAGACTCCCATTCTTTTTTGAGCTGCTCTATTCTCAGAAATTCATGCTTCGTAGTCATACTAGCTTTTTTTTCAAAATTAGAGCTATTGCATGAGTATACAAAAACCTGTTATATGGTAGTCTGTAACTTTTGAAGGTTGGCAAGGATACCAACCTTGGACTAATTAATCAGTGAAATCAGTGGCAAGTCTATGTGGTAGTCTTTACAATCCCTAACTAGCCATACGCCAACTAACCTAAACGAATCAATTTCTCTTCACCAGATTCCCGCTCAAGCGCAACAACTGGACCTCTGATTGTTTGATTTGCAGGATTACCTCAATCATGCGGTTCTCGGCATTAAGCAGATTTTGCTGGGCATTTTTAACTTCCAGTAAATTGGCGGTGCCTATTCTGAATTTGTCCATAGCTACTTCCATTGCCAACTTGGCGGTTACTACATTCTCACGCTGGAGGGCAAGTAGTTCTTTGTTGCGGGAGTACTGCACATACACCGTATTAAGCTGTGCCTGTACTTCCAATTGTTGTTTCTGATTAAGTAACTCAGCCGAGCGCAGATTGAGTTTAGCATTCTGGTATTGCCGTTTCATATTAAAACCGGCAAACAACGGCACACTGGCATTCAGCCCGAAGTTGAGTCCGTTGTTTTGATTTAGTAACAAAAAACCAGCGGTGGTTTTGCTGCGGTTATACGTGTAGCCTGAGTTAAAGTTTAGTGAAGGCATTTGTTGTGCACGTACCAATCTCAAATCTTGCAAGGCCACACTGCGTTGCAGGTCGGTGAGTTTAAGCACACTGTTTTTGCTTTGCACATCTTTAAAGAGATTGTCATAACTGAGTGTGGAATCCACCTCCAATGAGTCGGCCACTTTAAAGGTAGTTCTTACCTCACGTGCCAACAACTGGTTCAGTTGTATCTTGGAAGTTTCGAGTGCCTGCTGCAATTGAATCAATAAAGTTTTATCGTTGTTGCGGTCCACTTTTGATTGCAGGTAATCCAGTTTGGAGCCTGTACCTACTTCGTACCGGTTGCCTGCCAAACGAACCCGTTCATCCGAAAGTTTTAAGTTTTGTTCATTCACTTTTACCACGTATTGCTGGCGCACTAAATTGTAATAAGCAGTGAGCACTTCCTGCAGAGTTTGTTCCACCTGAATGCGATAAGCTTGTTCACCTGCGGCATTCAATTGATTTAAACGGGTACGGTTAATAAACATGCCCATACCGTCAAACAAAGTCCAGCTGAGTTGTACACCGGCATTGGCCGTATTGGTAATAACACCGTTTCGTTCCGTATTACGTCCGTCAGCGAGTGTTTGGTTAAGTGCAGTATTGCTGCCTCCCAGAGCACCGTTGGCATTCACTTGCGGCAACATACCTGCATTGCCCACACTGTTATTATTAGCCGCCACATCTGCTGAGTTGCGCGCCAATTGAATATCAAAATTATTTTGCAGAGCCAGTTTTATTGCTTCCTCAGCCGTAAGCACCTGTGCAAATGATGAGGTAAACTTTACCACAAAAATTAGCAGAAGTATTTTTTTCATTCCTGCACTCCTTTCTTTTTTCTGCGCGACAAATAAGAATAAACAGCCGGCACCACATACAAGGTCAAGAAGGTAGAGAAAAGTAATCCGCCTACAATGGCAATACCCATGGGCATGCGGCTGCTGGCTGCTGCACCCAGTGCCAGTGCAATGGGCAGGGCACCTAACGAAGTAGCCAAGCTGGTCATCAGTATCGGACGCAAACGTGAAACTGCTGCCGCTGTGGCTGCCTCAGTAGCATTAAAACCTTCTGCTCGTTTGTGGTTGGCAAACTCCACAATCAAAATTCCGTTTTTGGTTACCAGGCCTATGAGCATGATGATACCTATTTGCGAAAAGATGTTGATGGTTTGATCAAAGTACCACAAAGCCAATAAGGCACCGGCAAAAGCCAGCGGCACGGTAATCATAATAATGAACGGGTCAATGAAACTTTCAAACTGTGCTGCAAGTACCAGATAAATTAAAACGAGTGCCAGCAGAAATGCGAAAGTGGTATTGGAAGAACTCTCGGCAAAATCTCTCGAAGGCCCGGAAAGTTCTGTACTGAACGAATCATCTAAAACTTTATCAGCAATTTCCTGCATGGCTTTTACCCCGTCACCAATGGTTTTACCTGGGGCTAAACCTGCTGAAACCGTAGCCGATTTATACCTGTTGTAATGATACAATTGTGGCGGACTGGTTTGTTCAGCCACCTGCACCACGTTATCTAATTGTATAAGATTCCCTTTTGTATTGCGCACATACATGGAGGTTAAGTCCATAGGTTCATCGCGGTTGGCTCTGTCCATTTGCCCGATAACCTGGTACTGTTTACCCTTCATGTTAAAATAATTGTAACGCACCCCGCTATAGGCCAATTGAAGTGTTTGTGCAATATCCATCACTGAAACATCCAAGGCTTTCGCTTTATCTCGGTCAATGGTAATGACCAACTCAGGCTTATTAAATTTAAGGTTGGCATCATTACCTTGAAACACGGGATGTTTAGCTACTGCTTCCATAAACTGAGGTAAGTATTCACGCAGTTTTTCAAAATCCTGATTTTGCAGAATAAACTGTACCGGCAAACCAATGCGCGGACCACCACCTGCACTGATGGTTTGATCCTGTATCACAAATCCTTTTCCTTCCTGCATGCGCCCTACTGCTTTTTGCAACTGTTGTGCAATCTCATTTTGTGAACGACTGCGTTCAGTAGGGTCAACCAACACTACTCGCATAAAGCCGGTATTTACGGCACCACTACCGGTAAACCCGGGAGCAGTTACGGTGAGAATAATCGTTTTCTCCGGAATGGAATCAAGGGCATACCTTGTCATCTTGTTCATGTAATGATCCATGTACTCGTATGACACCCCTTCAGGTGCTGAAGCCGTTACACGCATTACACTACGGTCGTCCAAAGGGGACAATTCTGATTTAATTACACTGAACAAAACTCCTATCAAAACAAAAGCAACAATTACGATAACAACGGCCTGCCAGCGTTTAGCCAGAAAACGTTTTAAAGATTTTTCGTACGTATCGTTTAGCTTTTGAAAGAAAGGTTCTGTCATTTCATAAAACCTGCTGTGCTTTTGCTCTTTGCGTGTCATGAGCACATTGAGCATGGGAGTGAGTGTAAGCGAAACTAAGGCTGAAATAAGCACGGCACCTGCCAGTACCACACCAAATTCTCGGAAAAGTCTCCCCACAAAACCTTCTAAAAATATAATGGGAAGAAATACTATGGCTAACGTAATTGAAGTAGACACCACAGCAAAGAAAATTTCATTGCTGCCTTTGATAGCCGCTTCCCTTGGGGATAGTCCTTCTTCAATTTTCTTAAAAATATTTTCTGTGACCACAATACCGTCATCCACTACCAAACCTGTAGCCAGCACAATGGCCAGCATGGTGAGAATATTGATGGAGAATCCCGCCAGGTACATAATAAAAAATGCACCGATAAGCGACACGGGAATATCAATCAAGGGACGGAAAGCAATGAGCCAATCTCGGAAAAACAGGTAAATAATCAGCACCACCAATAAAAAGGCAATGAGCAAAGTTTCCTGCACTTCAGTAATGGAGCTGCGTATAAACTTGGTGTTGTCCAACGCTAAATCTACCTGCAAATCTTTGGGCTGGTCTTTTTTGATTTGCTCCATGCGTTTGTAAAACTCATCGGCAATATCAATGTAGTTGGCTCCGGGTTGAGGCACCACACCTAGGCCAATCATAGGAGTACCGTTGCCTTTCAGCATGGTCTCTTCATTTTCTGCACCCAAGGCAGCATACCCGACATCACGCAAACGAATAGTTTTATTTCCGTCACTGCGAATGATGAGGTTGTTGAATTCTTCTTCGGTAGAAAATTTCCCTAAGGTGCGCACGGTAAGTTCTGTAGTGTTGCCTACAATTTTTCCTCCGGGCAATTCTACATTCTCTCTGTCTAAGGCTGATTTAATATCGAGCGGGGTTAAGCGTAAAGCAGCCAGCCGGGCAGGATCCATCCATATGCGCATGGCATAACGTTTTTGTCCCCACACCTGTATAGTACTCACCCCCGGAATGGTTTGCAGTTTTTCAATCAGCACATTTTCTGCATAATCATTTAACTGCAACTGATTGCGTGTATCGCTGCGCACCGTCATGGCAATAATGGCATCTGAGTTGGCATCAGCTTTGGCCACCACCGGAGGTGCATCAATATCTTGTGGCAACTGACGAACAGCTTGTGATACTTTATCACGTACATCGTTGGCAGCTTCTTCCAAATTAGCATCCAGATTAAACTCTACCGTAATTTGTGAAGAGCCCAGATTACTGGCGGATGAAATGGAACGTATACCGGCTATTCCGTTAATCGCTTTTTCTAATGGCTCAGTAATTTGTGATTCTATAATCTCTGCGCTGGCACCGGTGTAGGCAGTGCGTACATTAATCACGGGTGGATCAATGGAAGGGTATTCGCGTACACCCAGATAAGAGTAGCCTATAATACCAAACAGTACAATGAGTATAGAAAATACACTCGCTAAAACGGGGCGGTTAATGCTGGTGGTACTGATACTCATTTGAGTGATCGCAGGGTTATTTTCGCTCCTTGTTTCAATTGCATTAAAGCCGAAGTGATTAAAGTATCTCCGCTTTTCAGTCCTTCCGTTACCTGAATAAACTGATCGTTTCGAATACCGGTTTTGATTTTTACTTCCAGCACAGAATCGCCTTTAGCGAGAAAAACTTTTTGCCCTTTTAATATCGGAATTACCGCTTCTGTAGGAATCATTACTGCATCGGAAACTTCTTTGAGCGGCACTTGTACCTGTACAAATGCACCGGGGTATAGTGTACCATTATTAACACACACCGCTCGCAATTGCAGGTTGCGGGTCAATTCATCAATACGGGGCTCTACCGCATAAATTTTTGCTTCACGTAAAGTTTCACTGCCTTCTGTTTTGAAAAAAATGGTTTGTCCGCTTTGCACCTGGGCAGCATAACGCTCAGGCACTGAAAATTCAATTTTAATGCGGTCGATTTTATGAAAGCCTGCAATACGGGCATTTGGTGTAACGTAAGCTCCTTCGCTGATGTATTTTAATCCGATTACTCCGTCAAACGGAGCAATCACTTCTGTTTTACGAATTTGTTCTTTGGCCTGCGCTACGTCAGCTTTAGCGGTATTCAGTTCATTCAAAGCCTGGTCGTATTCTGTTTGACTGATGCCTTCTTTTTTCAGCATCTCTTTTTGCCTGCGCTCCATTTCTTCTGCCAACCTCAAGCGCGATTCTGCTTTACGCAACATAGCCTGCCACTCAGCATCATTTATTTTAAGCAATAGTTTTCCTTTGCTAACGCGGGCACCTTCTTCAAAGTACAAACCCACAATTTTGCCGTTGGTTTCAGCCTGAAGTTCCACCTGCTCATCTGCCAGCAAAGTACCGGAGGTTTTCACCACATTATTGAGGGCAGATGATTTAATCAGCATTCCCTGAACTGGTAAAGGCCCCTGCATGCCCGGCTTTCCGTTGCCCGCAGCAGAACCTTCTTTTTTACCAAAGAATTTCGGAACCAACAACACCAAGAGTACCGTTATAATGAGCAGCCAACGCCACAGTTTATTTTTCATCTTTATTTTTATC
>JAGPCK010000032.1:0-1608 GCA_018058135.1 Bacteroidia bacterium
ATAAACGGTTCCCGAATTAAGTTTGCTGTTCATAATGCCGACCAGGCCAAGAACAAGTTGGAAGGCAGTTTGAATAAAAATCTTGAAAACTGGGTAATTGAGAATGTTTAGGAACAATTCGTTTTGTTGACACAAAATCAGGCATTGTAGCAACAGTTGGAGTTGTTACTATGGCTGTTTTAGTAATTGAGTCAGAGCCTATATTATTTGTTACTCTTAATTTAATATTGTAAGTACCTGCTGAGTTAAAAATTATTCTAGGATTAATTGAGTTGGCGTTACTGCCAAAAGCGTATGAGAAAGTATTGGGAGTAATTGTCCATAAGTGGCTAATATTAAACCCACTTGTTACACTATTATTAATTAGAGTTGTCGCCCCCCCCTGACATTGGCTAGGGGGGACAAAAAAGTTAGCAATTGGAGGTGCAGGGGGGGTTGAAGCAGCAAGGTCAAATCCAAAGTATATTGTGTAAGGCCCACTACCAGAAGCTGTTGTGGCATTGTATGAAGTTGAATAATTCCTTGCGGAGCCTGTAAGTGTCGTTTGCACACATGTTGAAAACGAAGCACCGCCAGAAGAAAGTTGATTAATTTCAATTATAATAGGAACACCTGGATTATACAGAAATGGTGTAGAAAGTGTAATTGGAACCCACTGATAAGCCACCCTGTTCATTGTATAGTTGGTAGTGTTCAATACAGTAGTAAGGCCCGTTTCGTATGTAGTTGTTAATGTGGTTATATTCTTTTGCCCTATTTTCACCTCAAAATTAGTATACAATTGTGATCCAGTTGTGGTAAATGCGAAATAGATTTTATTTATTGCCATTCCGCTTGGGGCCGAACCAAATGCGTTTCCTGGATAAAGCTGCTGCCCACGACACCCTGTACCTGTGTAATAAAAAGGGATAGAATTACCCCCTGTTGAAGTAGGTAACACTCCTGTTGTATACTGGGGTAATTGCGCAATAGACAAAAATGCAATGAGCATCTGAGTCATTAAAAAGTAAACTTTTTTCATATACGGTTAATTTATTTTCTCCTTTATAGATTACCATTAGTGAAGAGGAATACCTTCACTAATGGTAATATGTTATTTGCTTACGCTAATCTTTTTACTTGTTATTGATTTACCATTAACAACCTGTATAAAATAAACTCCTGCACTTACCTGAGACAAGTCAACTGGAACTTTAGCCTCAGTTACCTGACCAATATTCAGTGAGTTTACCTCTTTACCCAATATATCTGTAATCTTAACAATCACTTCCGCCTTCTCTTTCAACGACACTAATACTTCAAACTTGCCATTGGTAGGGTTAGGATAAACGTTTACGTTTACACCATCAGTTACTTTATCTACCGATGTGATATCTGTAATAACGGTACGACATACCTTGTTCGATTTGTTGTTGGAAGGATCAGTTACCTGATAGCATATCTCATATGAACCTTGTTCGGTTACATCCAAGTTAGTGGTACTGCTCATTAATGGCAACAACACGGTCTCGCTGTAGTAGTTGTCTACTATCTGTACACCCGGATCTACCCATGGTTTACCTAAAGACCATATTACTATGCTGCCACCCTTTAAGCTGATAACAGGGC
>JAGPCK010000032.1:1708-34956 GCA_018058135.1 Bacteroidia bacterium
ACGGTACCAAAGCTACCTGCCGGGAACAACAAGGTATTAACCTGAGATGTTCCGCCAAAGCTAAAGGGAACTGAATTACCTCCTGGTGCTGTAGGTGTACCATTAAGGTAAGTAGGTGTTTGTGCATGCAAGCTAGCTATAGATAAGCAGGCTACAACAAAACTAACAATCGAGTAAATGTATTTTTTCATATGGTTTGTGTTACCGGTTTATTGAAGCAAGGCTATTGATGAACAAGAGCCTTGCTGTATTATTTATTTATTTTATCAATTCAATCTTCTTTGTAATAATCTTATCTCCAGCAAATACTCTCAAATGGTAAATACCAGCCGGTTTATTCGCTAAGTCAAATAAAACAGTACCACCCTTAATGGTTGTATTGACTTCTTGCATTAAACTTCCCAACATATTAGTAACTTCAATCTTAATATTTTTCTCTGAAGGAAGATTAACTAATACTTCAAACTTGCCATTGGTAGGGTTAGGATACACGTTTACGTTTACACCATCAGTTACTTTATCTACCGATGTGATATCTGTAATAACGGTACGACATACCTTGTTCGATTTGTTGTTGGAAGGATCAGTTACCTGATAGCATATCTCATATGAACCATGTTCAGTTACATCCAAGTTAGTAGTGCTGCTCATTAATGGCAACAACACGGTCTCGCTGTAGTAGTTGTCTACTATCTGTACACCCGGATCTACCCATGGTTTACCTAAAGACCATATTACTATGCTGCCACCCTTTAAGCTGATAACAGGGCTTTGAGTATCTACTATTTTAATTACACGTGTTCTGGTTGCTGTATTGCCTGATCCATCTGTTGATGTGTAAGTAATTACATACGTACCTACCACATTCTTGTTGAACGTTGGAGCTGATGTGCTGCTTACTGTTACATTGCTGTAGAAATTATCTGTGGCTGTTGGTAACGGATCTATATAGTTGGTAAATACTTCGAAGGTTAATGTATCGGCTCCAACTACATTAATAGTTGGTTTAGTGGTATCTTTTACTTCTATATTAAAGTTTAATGTATTGGATACATTACCTGATCCGTCTGTTACATTATAGGTTACGGCATAAGTACCTAAGGTATTCACATCAACACTACCCGTTCTGTTGTAAGTTACTGTTTTCCAGTAATTCTCATTTACGTTTATAACCAATTTATCATCCAATGGTAATCCTACTGAGTGAATGTGGTTGGTTGTACCGGTAGCTCTGCTGATTACAGGCGCTATACGGTCAACTACGCGAACTGTTCTTACCTTACGGTCGCTGAAACCGAATGGATCCTGAACATCATATGTAATGGTATACGTTCCAACACTATCTTCATTAACCTTATTATCTACTACAACCAGTGCAGTAATGTTACCGGCAAAGTTATCGGTGGCTGTAAAGCCAGGCTCGTTATATGGAGTACCTACATCAGTAGTATCAGGGTTTTTACCTGAAAGGGTGATAACCGGTGGTGTCATATCTACACGCACACACACCACGCGGCACTTAGTGGCTGCTGCATTGCCATAGGCGTCTGTTACATCGTAACATACTTTAAAGAATCCTACTATAGAGCTATCTAATGTGCTGCTTCTGATAAGTTTTGAGGTTATGTTACCTTCCAAATCATCTGTGGCCGTAGCTCCTGCATCACTATATCCACTCATTCTTTCTATACATACTGTATCTGCTCCTACTAGCGTAATCACAGGAGCAACATTGTTATTAACTACTGTAATCCGGTAATCTTCGTACTCTCCTGCAAATGCGGCACATGGGGTTAAGAACGTGCTGTTAATAGATGCTCCTAATCTGAATATAGTGCTTCCTATAATTGTATTGCTTGGTACGGTGATGTTAAAACTCTTTGATGTACCGCTAAAGTTGATCTCACTCAGTACTAATTCTGAGGTCTCATTAAATATACCGTCTAAGTTGTAATCTATCCAACCCTTCCATGATACATTGTTATTGTTAGATGGGCGGGTAAGTGTGATGCTGTAAGTATTGCCTCGGTAAACAGGAGTAGCTCCGAAAGCACTATCGTAAAAATTAGCATATTCTACTGCTCCGCAAACAGTGCTGTTATCTATATTACCCATTTGTACGCGAGAGAAGCCGATATCTGAAGTAGGGCCATTAGCTGTAGATGGTGAACAATAAGAGCGAATACGGATATAGCAGTTCTTGGCTACGCTGTCTGAGCCTGAGGTATTGGATACCTTCATTTGTACACGAATACAGCCAACTCCTGATAATCTGATTTTAGGGTTTTGTGAAAATTTATTATAACCAGCTATATAAGAAACTGTATTCGGTGTAAATGACCATTCCCAGTCGGATGAACCGAGTGATAGGTCTGTCAGCGTTATAGTATCATTGGAGGTTACTGTAAATTTATCTGCTACAAAGTTGATGGCGGTTGGTTTAGAGGTTACCGGCAAAATAACAATGTTTCTATATACTGTATCGTAACCTTGGCAGTTGTATGCCATTAGCATAGTGGTAAATGTAAGAGGAGTGCTACCGAAGTTAACCAAACGAACTCCTTTAGGGTTGGCTACTGTAGAGTCTAAGGCTGAGTTACCGTCTACATCCCAGATAAATTTAGCATCAACTCCTGTGGTGGTGTTATTGAAACTAATTGGGTAACCAGAATAAAAGGTATCTACTCCCAAACCGTTGGCCTGAGTCAGGTTAAAGGATGCAGTAGGTTTATTGTAATTAGCTGGTGTGCTTGACCAACGGGCAACAAAACCTGAGTCGGTTCCGCTGGCATTGGTAATCAAATAAATAAACATCTTACCGCTGCTGGCCGTTACTGATGGGAAAGTTCCGTTGGCATTTGAACCGTAAGTAGCCAAACGGGGAGAGTTTTGATTAGGGCCATTATGTATATATATACTATCGCCTGCTCCGGCTGCAAGTTTAATCTGATCGAAAGTTAAAGTAATACTGGATGCACAAGGGTCTATCAGATAACCTTTACAGTTGGTTAACGTTCTGTTGTTTTGATAACCGTTGGTAGCCGTACCTTCATCCATTATAAATCCGGCCGGTTGATTGGAAATGGTATCGTTACACAGGTTATCTGCAGGTAAAACTGTGATGTAATCTGTCTTACAGGTAGTATGTGAACCTATGGCATTACTGGCGCGTAAGCATACATCCCATACGCCTGAAAATGCAAAAAAGGCACGACCGTGTTGTTCTGTCGAATCTAAAAATGGATTCATAAAGTTTTCTAATTCATAATCCGGACTACTCCATGCCCAAACACTCGGACATTCCGTTGATAAATCTGTAAACCTTTGGATATACGTAGCCTCAGGTACTATACGCGGTGATATATAAAAATCGGCCACCGGAACTACGGATGCTCCGCGGATGTTGATGGTTTTGGTAATACTGTCTGATCCCAAACCGTTGGTTACACGCAATTTTACGTTATATGATACTGAATCGTTAAATCCGATTATCGGACGTATGCTCGAATCGTTGGTACCCGAAAGGTAAGTAACGGTTGATGGGGTAAACGTCCATTTGTATTTAGGTGATGCACTATTAGGTTGACTGTTGTTAATTATAGTGGTAGGTGTAAACTGACAACCTGTTGTAGGTAAATAAAAATTAGCTATAGGTGGAGCGGGAGGTATCAAACTTACTAAGTCGAAACCAAAGTAATTCTGAGTTCCTGAACCAAATGCAGGATTAGAAGTTGCGGTACAAGAGGTAGAGTTATAATTTCTCCATTGCGTTCCACCACCGGCACCCGTGGCAATATACCAAGTAGATGCCTGCGTGCGTCCGCAATATGAAATCTCTACAACTAAACTCTGTGTTGGATCATAGAGTACTGCATTATTTAAATTAATAACAAACCACGTACTCGACTGCGGGTTAATAGTATAACTTGCTGCATTATTAATTGCAGTAGTTAAAGGAGTTATTAGAGCCCCTGTTAATGTGGTTGCAGTTGTGTTGCCGATTTTTACTGTAAATCCAGTATATGTTGTTTGAACCGGAGTAATTGGCGTATAAGCTGCAAAATATATTTTATTTATACCTAAACCTGAAGGCACGGTACCAAAGCTACCTGCCGGGAACAACAAGGTATTAACCTGAGATGTTCCGCCAAAGCTAAAGGGAACTGAATTACCTCCTGGTGCTGTAGGTGTACCATTAAGGTAAGTAGGTGTTTGTGCATACACGTCCAAAGACAAAAGACTTGAAAGTGTTAAAGCTAAAAACAAGTATAAATTTTTTCTCATATGACGGTTTTTTTGACAATTTTAGATTTCGAATATATGGATTTTTTACTCACTCCAAAAAAAATAGTGACTATTTTTAATATAAAGTTGATAATGACTTAACTCCATTTTGCCATTATGGTGCATAACTAAAGTATCATTTAAAAGGTGAACTATGAGACTCATCTACTATAAACTCCTCATCATTAAGGGCATTAAGGTAGTTAATCAGGTCTTGAACATCAGTTGCGTTTAAGCCTAAGGGTTTGTTATTGTGCTTTTTGATATCAGGGTCAAGATTTGGTGAAAAAAACTTCACTCCGGTATTGTAGTGTTGAATCACCTCCTCCAAAGTATTAAAACGTCCATCGTGCATGTATGGGGCTGTAAACTTAAGGTTACGGAGAGAGGGGATCTTAAATTTCCCGATGTCTGTTGAAAGACCTGTAACCCTTGCATACCCTGAGTCGGGTTGTAAATCAATTCCGTTATTACTCATTTGTTTTGTGGTGCTCTGAAACAATACTGAACCCGGGCTTCCATGGCAATGAAAACAATCGCCACCGGGAGCAAGTGATGGATTTTCTATCTGACGAAATGCCTCTCCTTCGAAAATCTCTTTCCCTCTTAGCTCTGATGCTGATAATCCAAAAATATTTTTATCAAATTTTGAGCCTCTTGAAATTAATGTGCGCTCAAATTGTGCAATGGCTTTTCCAACCAGTTGCGGTGTAATTTCATCCGTCATAAAAGCCATTTTAAAGAGAGCCGGGTACTGCGGATGATTTTTCAACTCATTCAACAGGTTGGGCCAGTTCTCATGCATTTCTGTAACATCGGTGATGGGCTTGAGTGCTTGATCTTCTAAGCTTACAGCACGTCCATCCCAAAAGAATTTTGTGCTCCACAACAAATTAAATAACGGCATTGAATTGCGCTTACCCATGGTGCCGTCAATACCTTTACTGAAACGGTTGGTACTGTCAACAAATGAATAGCTGATGTTATGACAAGAGGAACAGGATTGTTTGTTGTTTCCGGAAAGAAGCGGATCATAAAACAGCCTTCTGCCTAATTCAATTCCTTCTTTAGTTAATTGGTTATTTGAAGGAATTGTGAATGCCGGCCAACCGTTAGGAAGATTAATAGCTACGGGCGTAGGTATATAGAAATTATTGTCCGGTTCCGGCTCTTTATCCTTGCATGAATAAAAGGCCACAAACAGAAATAAGACAATTTTAATACGGTAGAACTGTTTCATTCGGTAATACTTAAATTTGTTACCCAATATACCACATACCCATTAAACCACAAAATTTGTGATCGTAAAAACATAGATACCCTATTTTTGCATATGGTTGCACCTCAATAATTAAAATTATGCCCTCATTTGATATTACCAACAAAATTGATTTTCAGAAGCTTGACAATTCTATAAACGTTGCTCAAAAAGAAATAAGCACACGCTTCGACTTTAAAGACACACAATCTATTATTGAGCTGGACCAGAAGAGTAAGGTGATTACACTGCATACAGCAAGTGAGTTAAAAATGGATGCCATAGTAGATGTTCTGCTGTCCCGCATGATTAAGCAGGGAGTAGAACCTAAATCTGTTGACCTTACCGGAGAGACCGAAACAAGCGGCAAAATGTATAAAAAGAAATTGCCGGTTAAAGACGGAATTGATAAAGAGCAGGCAAAAAAAATTGTGAAAATCATTAAAGATTCAGGCCTTAAAGTGCAGGCTGCTATTATGGACGACATGATACGCGTAACGGGCAAAAAAATTGATGACCTGCAGGCAGTAATGGCGACAGTAAGAAGTGCATCGCTAGAGGTGCCGGTACAATTTGGCAACATGAAATCATAACAACAAAAAAGCCTCCCGAAGGAGGCTTTTTATCGATATTAATAAATCTTAAATTACATTAGTTTCACTCAACACAGCATTCATACTTCTAACGGCATCTGCACTTTTTGCAAAAGCAGCTTGCTCATCGTTGTTCAGGTTATAATCTACAATGGTTTCCCATCCGTTCTTACCAATTGTTACTGGAACTCCCAAGCAAATATCTTTCTGACCGTATTCACCATCCAGATATACGCAACAAGGCATAACACGTTTCTGATCACGTACAATACTTTCTACCAATAATGCACTAGCTGCACCCGGAGCGTACCAGGCAGAAGTACCCAACAACTTGGTAAGTGTTGCACCACCCACCATGGTAGCATCACTAATCTCTTTCAACTTATCTGCACTTAGTGTTGATGACACAGGTACTCCGTTAAGTGTGGCTAAACGTGTAAGCGGTATCATGGTAGTATCACCGTGCCCGCCAATTACTGTTCCGTGAATATCAGCAGTAGGTTGGTTTAATGCTAAACCAAGGTAGCCTTTAAAACGAGCGCTGTCCAGCAATCCACCCATTCCTATAATTCTGTTCTTTGGCAAACCCGATGCTTTAAGTGCCAGATAAGTCATGGTATCCATAGGGTTTGACACTACTACTATAATTGCATTGGGTGAATGCTTCAATACGTTTTCAGTAACTGTTTTTACAATATTGGCATTGGTACCGATTAACTCCTCACGAGTCATACCCGGTTTACGCGGAATACCAGAGGTAATAACCACCACATCAGAGCCGGCTGTTTTACTGTAATCATTGGTTGTACCTGATACACGGGTTTTCATACCCAACAAAGAAGTAGTTTGGTAAATATCCAGTGCTTTACCTTCAGCGAAACCTTCTTTTACATCCAACAACACTACTTCATCAGCCAACTCGCGGTAAGCGATTACATCAGCCGTTGTTGCTCCTACAGCCCCGGCTCCAATTACAGAAACTTTTGTCATATCCTTTTACGTTATTTATTATTTAAAAATTGATGCGAAATTAAAAATTCTACCTGCGTTTAAAACATGATTTAATTCAGGTTCATTTCAGGTATCTCCCCTTCTACAACCAAGCGCCCTTCTGTTCTTTGCTGAATATATTCTACTGTTACACCAGGCGCTCTTTCCAATAGTTTAAAGCCATTTGGGGTAACATCGAAAACACCCAAGTCACTCACTACCTTTTTCACACATTGCAAACCGGTAATAGGCAATGAACATTGTTTAAGCAGTTTAGAGTTACCTTGCTTATCGGTATGTTGCATGGCTACAATAATATTTTTTGCAGAGGCTACTAAATCCATTGCACCTCCCATTCCTTTCACCATTTTACCGGGAATTTTCCAATTGGCGATATCTCCGTTATCGGCAACTTCCATAGCCCCCAGAACAGTCAAATCCACCTTACCGGCACGTATCATTCCGAAGCTCATGGCTGAGTCGAAAAATGATGACCCGTTTACCGTTGTAATGGTTTGTTTACCGGCATTAATCAAATCAGGATCCACTTCATCGGCAAAGGGAAAAGGCCCCATACCCAGCAGCCCGTTTTCTGATTGCAATACCACTTCTATTCCCTGAGGAATATAGTTGGCCACCAGCGTGGGAATGCCTATACCCAGATTAACATAATACCCGTCCTGTAATTCACGGGCTATACGTTTGGCTATACCATATTTATCGAGCATGCTCTTATTATGAATTGAATCGCAAATATGCTATTTCCATTCTTTAAAAGCACCATTTATTTCAGGAAAGAAACAAATTTTGATACGAATGATTTTATGCGCAACTTACGGCCCATGCAGCCAACAGTTCTATTGATTGTAAACCCATACTCCGGAAAGAAAAACGGAGGCAAACAAAGTACTTACATAAGCCGTCAACTAGAGACCAAAGGCTTCCGGTCTGAAATATTTCTGAGCGAATCTACTGCTGCATTACAGCTTTTTGTTCAGCATACTAACATGAACAGTTTCCATACCATCGGGATAGTAGGCGGAGATGGCACCATGCATGAATTTCTCAACGCTGTTTTTAGAATAACAGACCATCTGACCACACCTGTGGCATTGTTCCCGTGCGGTACAGGAAATGCGTTTAATTTTGATATAGGGTGCAGTTCTGTTGATGAAACCATACGTTGTATTCTGAATAATAAAATCAGTGCTATTGATGTTGCTGAGGTAAAATACGCTGAGCAAACGTTGTGGTCGTTTAACATTATAGGTTGCGGAATGGTCGCGGACATTAATGCTATGGCTGAACGCATGCGCTGGCTGGGAAGCAGCCGATATACTATTGCTTCGCTGATACAATTATTACGAAACAGAACAGTACAGGCAGAAATAATCACTGAAGAAACAACCATTACAGGACACATTTCCTTTGTGCTGGCCTGCAATACACGCTACACCGGCAAAGGCATGATGATGGCTCCCCTAGCCCAATTACATGACGGCAAGTTTGACGTGTTGGTAGTAAAAGCGAGCTCGCGACTTACGCTTCTGAAATTGTTTCCGAAAATATTTAAGGGCAGGCACATGGGCAGCGATATTCTGCACTACATACAATCATCCACCCTGAGTGTAAAATGCTTTGATTCTACTGAAATGACAAATATTGATGGAGAAATGAAAGGACAAGCTCCTTTCTCCTTTAGGGTACACAAGAATAAAGTTAGAGTGTATACGAACTAGTTGTCGCTTATGCGAGTAGTAAGTTGTTCAATCCTCTTTTCATAATCTACTCCCTGAAAAATACGGTGTACATAAATGCCGGGAGTATGTATTTCATTCGGGTCTAATTCACCTGCTGGGACCAACTCTTCCACCTCAGCAATGGTAATCTTTCCGGCCATAGCCATAAGTGGGTTAAAATTACGCGCAGTAGCCTTAAACACCAAGTTACCATGTGTATCACCTTTCCAGGCTTTCACAATAGCATAATCGGCATCAAAAGCGTGTTCCATCAAATATGTTTTACCGTTGAACTCACGTGTTTCTTTCCCTATGGCCACCTCAGTGCCAACGCCTGCGGGTGTATATATGGCGGGCATTCCATAACCTGCTGCCATGCAGCGTGTAGCCAGAGTTCCCTGCGGAATAAGTTCCACCTCCAACTCACCTGAGAGCAACTGCCGTTCGAATTCTGCATTCTCACCCACGTAAGATGAAATCATTTTTTTTACCAGTTTTTTTTGCAACATCAAGCCAATTCCAAAATCATCCACTCCCGCATTATTTGAAATGCAGGTAAGTTGTTTCACTCCTTTTTTCACCAGTGCATTAATACAATTTTCGGGTATACCACAAAGGCCAAAACCACCCAACATCAATACTGACCCATCCTGAATATCTTTTATGGCCTCTTCGGCATTGGCTACAATCTTTTTCATCATTAGTCCTTTTTAAATTCTACTGTGGCACTAAGCCCTCTGTCAGTTAAAGCTGTTTTCATTGGAACCAACTTGTCGTACTCACCTGATTTAACAATTGCTTTACCTGTATAATGCACCAGCAATGCACATTGCTCTGCTTGCAAGGTATCATGCTTACAAACATTAACCAGACATTCGATTACAAAATCAAAAGTATTTACATCATCATTGTGCAATACCAAAAAAGCACCGGTTGCTGTTGTTACAACGTCCAGTACGCTTTCTTCCGTTTGTTCTGCATGATTAATCATTTCTGTCTTCCTTTTATCTTAAACAGCCTTGTTTTGTTTTCATTGCCATGGAACAACCTTACAATATTTTTTCGGTGAGTTATTAATACCACAGTGGCAAATCCCATGCAAAATAAAATAAAATTAGGTTGCTGTGTAAACTTACTGTTTCTGAAAAGCAAATATACATATACCGGAGACAAACAAGCAGCCAACATAGACGCCATTGATACATATTGTGTAATAGCTACAACCACTATAAATGTGAGAATCAGTAACAGGGCCAGCTCATAATCCACGGCAAGTACCACCCCAATCATGGTAGCAATACCTTTCCCTCCTTTAAAATTTGCAAATACAGGATAAATGTGTCCTGCTGCCGCACAAGCTCCAAACAACAACTGAAAGGTGATATACATCTCACGTTGCATAAGATCTGAATTAGACAGATGATTTTGCAACATCATCAGATTGGCTGCAGAAAATCCTTTCATAAAATCAACAATAAGCACAAAAAGTCCGGCTTTCTTGCCTAATGTTCGAAGTGTATTGGTTGCTCCTGCATTTCCACTTCCCTGCGAACGGATATCGATACCGAAATATGCTTTACCAAACCACACTGCAGTGGGAATAGAGCCCAACAGATAGGAAATTATACAAAAAGCAATAACCGTTAAGCTATCCATTTATTCCTGGTCCTCCTCATCTACTTCTCCTCTTTGGAAATTATTCTTAGACGTTACTGAACCAAACCTGAGCTTATAGTCTCCGGTCGACATTTTTTCCATTTGCTCTTTTATTATTTGGTTAAAACTTGCGTTCGAACTTATAACAAACATTTGATTTCTGAAAAACTTAAAAAAGAACCAGGTGCCCGACATGGGTTCTATAAGTATATTAACTTCATCTCCACTTCGTTTTTTAATAATCTCTATTTTGGCATTTATTCTTCTGTCCACTTTCAATTTACCAACAGCGGTAAGACCAATTTTACCTTTTGATGTGAAACTTCGTTTCCGGGTGTTCCACACCATTTTAACATCAGACATCAGGAATGTTTTGGTAAGTTCTGAAGACATACGTACAACATTATCTTCACGCATACTCTCCACCTGACGGTTGAGATCCTTTTCTGATGCACCCTTTCCTTCGGCATCCGGATAATCCATGATTTCAAGAATTGATTTGATTATCCTGTCGTTATTGTATTTAAGTTCATCAGAAAAAGCTGCTGCTTCAAATATGGTATCCGACATAAGTTTTAAGGCGGCCTCAGGCAATGGAATATCAAGCAACATGGCTGCATCCATTACATACAGTGTATCTCTTACAGTACCTGTAATAATACCTCCTGATTTAACTATAAAACGTCCTTTAGGTAGGCCCAGATTAATTTTACCTTCGGTGTAAATACTCTGTGTTTTATCATTCAGGAAAATGGCATTCCCTACCAACTTACCCAGCAAAAGTTTATCCCAACTTCCCGCTTTTAAAAGGCCTACTTTATCATCATAAAAAAGCACTCCTGTTGCTCGTGTGAGTTCCAAATCAGAATAATTGCGTTTTCTGTTGAAAAAACCTTCATAAGCATGCGTAGAATCTGTAGATAAGAAAGCTCCTGAAAACAAGAGTTGCTTCTCTTCATTTCTCAAATCATCATAACGAATAAACACTGAATCGGGGTTAATACGTTGTGTATGTCTGAACCATTCTGACTGAGGGTATGGAAGGGTGTGAACAGGCAATATGTATCCATCAAATTCCATATTGCGGTCATTGCTGATAAGTGTGGCAGTACCCTTAAACTGAATCTTGGGGCTAAGCGTAAAATTCATGGTGTCACTGATAGGACCACTGGCACTTGTTCGTCCGAATTTGTTTACGTAGATATTCTCAAAATAAATTTCAAAATTTTTCTTTGTCCTATCAGTATAAGAATAAAATCCGTTGCCTCTGAAATTTTTGCGACCTAGTACATCTACATTACTTCGCACAATGGTGTGAAAACGCTTAATGGTATCTGTGTAAATAGTGGAGTTTTTCAGTGTGCGCATTAACGCATTGGGCTCAATATACACCCGGTTGCTGTCCGGTATTACTCGGGCATCTGCAGTATGAATATAAGGTACCTTTTCAGCTACTACCAAATAATCATCTAAGAAGTAGGTAGCATTTCCTGCATTAAATATAAGTGAGTCCTGATCCGGGTGAATAGAGCGGAAAAAATTCTTCTGCATATTCTGAGCTGAACCGGCTACATCTCTGGCTTTCATGTCAATTGTTTTCGCATCCATGTTCCAACGATAATCTGAGAACACCATTTGATATTGATTGTATGGAAGGTCAACTATCTGTCCGACTTTATTTACTTTAAACTCTGCAAAACGTTTATCAAAATCCACAAATGCGTTCACATCATTAATGATAATAGCAAACTTACCGGGATCAGCTGACGCTAAGCGAAAGTAGCCTTTGTCTGTTTTTGTGGTTACCGGAGAGAAGTTAAACCTGCTGGAGAACAACTCCGCATTGTCCCAACTTAACCTACCGTCTCCATAGAGTGTTTTAGGTGTGAGCACCGCATTTCCTTTCAAATATGCACGTCCCTCAAACATAGCCATATCTTCGTCCGTAGTCCCGATAAACATTGTATCCTGATAAGCAATCCACCGCTGGTACATATTTTTACCTGTCGCACTTGGATAAATGTCCGTACGTTTCAGTTCAAAGTCTCTCAAACTCGCATTGGATGAGTCCAGGTGAAGGAAATAATCTGCTGAATTACTTTTAGAGGCTAGGTAGGTAACACCACCATTTCCGTGGAATCCGTTATCGCTGAGAGTAAGTGCTATGGCGCCTTTTCCTTTGGATTTACCTTCATTGATGTAAAGGTCATACTCCATCATCTCACGTTTAAATCCAAGGGAAGTATCAGGCATGTACCGCAACACCTCTCTGAAATCTTTCATGATACCTCCGGCATGAAGTGTTCCGTCAAACGTCATGGTATTGATATCAAAGTTATCCAAACTATCAATAGTGAAGGGGTCTATATCAAAATAGAATTTTAACGGATCATAATCTACCTTCCCTCCTGTTGAGATATAATCATAGAACATGTTCGCGTTTTTCACACTCTCCAATATAGGATATTCATCTCGCGGACCATTCATGCCTCGTTTATTTCTTGGTTTATCAATCAGAATTTTCCCTGTAACATTTTTCATTCTGTTGCGTAAAGGAAGCTGTCTGCCACTGCTGTCTTCAGCGGTAAGTTGCAACTCCACATTGGTAAAGTTCACTTTAAACTGATCATACGAGAACAGGAAACCCTGGTCGGGACCAACTTTTGAAAAGAAGTCCATACGACCGGCATGTAAATGTCCCGAGAAATCAACGTCTCTGTTTTTTCGTATGTTGATTTGCTGATCGGTAGGTTCCACGTACACACTCTGAGAATCGGAGAAAATAAATCTTGTTACCCCTTGTACATTTAAATCATGATTAACAAAATTGAGCATTGCATGAGGTCTCTTCGAACCATCAATGGTTGAGGTGAAACGCAATACATCATAGTCAGTTTTATTGTTGCGTGCACGGAACCATTCAAACGCTTTATCGCGCAACTTTATATAACCGGTCCTTGGATTATAAAGCAAAAAACCATTATCGTTCAAGTCAATAATTAATGCTACAACCTCCTGCTTTTTCAAACCAAGAAATGCAGCAAAATCTTCAATATGAAAGTTCCATGTGGTGTCATTTCTGTAGCTGAATTGTCTGATGGTGTATAAAGGATGCTCGCTCAGAATTCCCTGAACTTTATCATAGCGAGGCAAACGGTAAAAATTGAATGATTCAAAAACGGCTACACGCTCCGGATTCAGATTCAAAAAATTCATGTGGGCATTATCCAGATTCCAGCGCAACTCATCCACGTAAAATTCAATCCGGTGATAGGTATCCAGAAAAGGAGCTGCAGTAATGGGCTCATTCGCATCCCTGTTCATGGTCACTATTTTCTTTGGCAGGTCATACACAAAAGTCATTTGCGGATGATAAATGGAGTCATAGTCGACAAATATGATAACCGAAGCTTTTTCCGTAATTGTTTTTTGTTCGCCAATGGTAAACTCAAGTGCTTGTACTTTCATCTTGGGTTTTCCTTTGTACATAAAAACAAAAGAGGCCGGGTTGTCTTCAGTTCCTATACCGATTATTTTAGTCCCTTTCATTCCGAATCCTCCGAGGAATTTTACCTCTCCTTTAAATTGCGGGAAATCAAAACTCTTCTCAAAAGATTCAAATCTTGGGGACAAGGCTCTGTCACCACCGGCATAAGCCATGTAAGCTTTTTCCATCAGACGTCCTTTTATAGGAAACTGAAAAAGATTTTTATTGTAGAATGTAACTGTATCGATAGTGAACTCAGACTTTTTCAAATCAATTTTATAGCGACCAAAATCTGCATACACCTTGTTAGTATCTAAGAAGGTGCGTGCCCAGTCTATGTGACCTTTATCGCCCGTCCACAAATCAGTTACCGCATTAAAACTTCCTGTTGTATTCTTTACAAAAATGGTATCCCCTTGCGTGTAACACACCAGTGTAAATGGTTTAGAGAATTTAACTATGGGTTCATTTTTATCCAGTGACAGGTCAAACTCAGCTGATGTAGCTCTCCACTTTTTATTGGCATTTTCACTCAGAATTGTTTCTGAAAAAAGTCCGCGGGTAAAGCTTAAAAAGTCGAGGTAATTCTTGCGTGTTTTACCCATCATGGCATCAACCATTTTTTGCCACGATTCAATCTTTTGTTGTTGCCCTGAACTTATCATGGCATTGAGAGTAGCCAGGTAACTTTCAAACTCAGGATTTACCCTGAATCGTTTCATGAGCATATTGTTGCAGGAAGTAATCACTGCTCTTTGCTGTTGCGCAGAGAGTTTACCGGCCATCCAATAGCCGGAGAATTCTTCTATTACTTTTGAGGATGATTCAATTTTAGCAGATTTGATATAATCTTCCAGTTCATCAATAAACTTGGGCGGCTCCACCGAAAAACTTTTAGGTGCCTGCTGGGCAAGAACAAACATGCCTTGCAACAACAATACACACAAAAGAAATATTCTATTTCTGCTCATCATTTAGTTAACGTTACTACGGCCCAGTTATTTTCAGTGGATAAATCTACAAAAATTAATCCTGCTTTGCGGGCCTCAGTTGTAATTTCTTCTACATCGTGCTCAAAAAAACCACTAAGCAAGAGGTATGATTGTGTTTGCATTAAAGCCGCCAATTCTTTCATGTACTCCAACAAAATATTTTTGTTAATATTAGCCAGAACAACATCATATGTTGCATGACCAATACCTGCAAGTGATAGCGTTTTTGTGCCAATCTTTGGCTGCACATTGTTCAAATGAAAATTTTCAGTGGAGTTGTCAAAAGCCCATTCATCGTTATCTACCACATCAATTAGCTGAGCTCCGAGTTTTGCTGCCAATACCGCTAAAACACCCGTTCCCGAGCCAAAATCAAGCACTTTTTTTCCATCAAATTTGAACTGTAGCATACGTTGCATCATCAAACGAGTGGTAGAGTGATGACCTGTACCAAAAGACATTTTAGGCTGAATAACTACCTCATACAAATAACTTTCATCAGCCGAGTGGAAAGGTGCTCTGATACGGCATTGTTCATTAACTACCACAGGTTCAAAATTGCGTTCCCATTCTTCGTTCCAGTTTTTCTCCGGAATTAATTCATGAGTATAACCGCTGTGCAACCCGTTTCGTTCTGCCAATAAATCTATTAACTGTGTTTCGTCAAACAAACGCTCTTCGATATATGCCATTAGTCCTTGCTCCTGCTCCTCAAAACTTTCATAGCCCAATTCGGCTAACAGTGCAATGAACACTTCGGTATATTCAGGTGTGCAGTTAATGTTTACTGCGTAGTGCCTCATTGAGCCGCTTTTACAATATCTACAAAACTGCGTGATTGCAAGGCTGCACCACCAATAAGTCCTCCGTCAATGTCTGACTGCGAGAATAAATCAGCAGCATTATCCGGCTTCACACTTCCGCCATACAGAATGCGTATTTGTTGTGCAACCTCGTTTCCGTATTTCTCCGTAAGCAACTGACGAATGAAAGCATGAATTTCCTGAGCCTGTGCTGTAGAAGCCGTAACTCCTGTTCCAATAGCCCAAACCGGCTCATAGGCAATTACTACATTATTTATTTGTTCAGCTGAAAGGTGAAACAAACCCCCTGCCACCTGTGAACGTATTACATCAAAATGTTTACCTGCATTACGTTCTTCCAACGTTTCGCCACAACAGTATATAGGTAAAAGATTTTCTTTTAAAACTGCATCTGTTTTCTGAGCCAGCAAAGCATTGGTTTCACCAAAATATGCTCTGCGTTCCGAATGCCCCAGAATAACATAATCAACACCGGTAGATTTTATCATAGATACAGAAACTTCACCGGTATAAGCACCTGATGCTGCCTGATGGCAGTTTTGTGCACCTACGGCAACACCTGTATTGGCAGCTAATGCGGCTACGCTATGCAAATGAATAAAAGGGGGAATTAATATGGACGTTACCTTAGATGAATTCACCTCATCTTTTACCATATTCACTACTTCTGAAGTAAGTGCCATACCTTCTTCAAAGGTTTTGTTCATTTTCCAGTTACCTGCAACTATTTTTTTTCTCATGATATAATTATGCTTTAGCGTTTTCCCAAAATCTGTTCGGAGCTGTTTCAGTATAAATATGCTCCATTATTTCTTTATCAGCAGAAGTGTATTCCACCCCTCTGCGTTTGCACATGGCCTCAGCCATTTCGTGTACTTTATTTGTTTGAAAAGTATCAAAACCCTGTGCACCGCCCCAGGCAAATGAAGGAATAAAATTGCGCGGGAAACCTGCACCAAAAATATTGGCGGCAACCCCTACAACTGTTCCGGTATTAAACATGGTATTGATACCGCATTTGGAATGGTCGCCCATCATTAACCCGCAAAACTGAAGACCGGTGCGTACAAAACGATTGTCTGCATAACTCCAGATTTTCACTTCCTGGTAATTATTCTTCAAATTAGAGTTATTAGTATCTGCGCCTATGTTACACCACTCGCCCACTACTGCATTTCCTAAAAATCCATCATGGCCTTTGTTCGAGTATGCAAACAAAACGGAATTGTTTACCTCACCTCCCACTTTACAGTAAGGCCCCACGGTGGTGGCACCATAAATTTTAGCCGCCATTTTAGTACCTGCATGTTCACACAGGGCAAATGGTCCGCGAACAATAGTACCTTCCATAACCTCCGCATCTTTCCCGATGTAAATGGGTCCTGTGGAAGCATTGAGAATACTGCAACTAACTGATGCACCCGGCTCAATAAAAATCCGTCCGGGATTGATGAGTGTATTGGTGTCATCCACAACTGCCGATGTTCTACCTGCTGTGATACGGATATAATCTTCTTCAATAGCCTGAGCATTTTTGGAAAATATATCCCAAACTCTTGCTATACGAAGATGGTTTGCTGACTGTGTTTGTACACGCTGAAAAGATGCTTCGGCATCAAATTTTTCTTCGCCTTCCAAATGAACGGCAAGCAAAACGTCCTGCTCATAAAGAGCTTCTCCGGCCTTTAGTGAGGCTAATTCTGTTGCCAGCTTATCATTGGGGCATACAGCTCCGTTGATGTAAAGGTTGTGAGCGCCTGTTTTAAAAGGGAATTTTTTTTGAAGATAAGGCTGGGTTACATAGGCAAATGAGGCATCTTTAAAATACATCAGCCACTTCTCACGTATGGTGAGAATACCTGTTCTTATCTCAGCAACCGGACGGGTAAAGGTGAACGGAAGCAAATGGTTCCTGTTCGCGTCATCAAAAAATACCAGATTCATACGAACAAAAATAAAAAAGTCCTGCTGTGGGCAGGACTTTTAATATCAACAAAATGTGATGCTTATTTTTTAGCGTAGCGCTTGCGGAATTTGTCAATTCTACCAGCGGTATCAATCAGGTTAGATTTACCGGTGAAGAAAGGGTGTGATTTATCTGAAATCTCCAGCTTATACAATGGATATTCATTTCCGTCTTCCCACTTAACGGTTTCTTTGGTCTCAACAGTTGATTTAGTGATAAAAGAATAGTCGCATGACATGTCTTTGAAAACCACTAATCTGTAATTCTTAGGATGGATATCTGTTTTCATCTTCTACAAAATTGGACCGCAAATATAGGTATTTTTATTAGTCCTGAAATATTTTTTTTGATTTACTTTTGAAAGAAAGGTTAAAGATTATGCCTGAGAATAAGATACTGATTATCAACCACGAACAAGCCATTAAAAGTATCAGCCGTATGGCATGGGAGATTTATGAGCGTAATTTAGAAGAAAATGAACTCATTATTGCCGGTATTGTTGGCCGAGGATATGCTGTAGCTGAATTACTTATGGCTGAACTTTCCAAAATAAGCAAGCAAAAACTTAGTTTACACCAACTGGTGATTGATAAGCGCAACCCGCAGGTGGAAACCATCAGTATTGAGCCGGATATTAAAGTAAAGGGTAAAACTACCATAGTTGTGGACGATGTGCTCAATTCAGGACGTACATTAATGTATTGTCTGGTGCCCTTAATTACACACAACGCCAAAAAAATACAAACAGCTGTATTAATTGACCGCAGCCACAAAACTTTCCCGGTTCATGTGGATTATGTGGGAACGGCACTTTCTACCGGAGTACGTGAACATGTTGATGTAACCATTGAACAGAAAAAAGTTCAGGTATACCTAACGTAAGAGACCGGTTGAAAAAAATAAAGTTCCCAAAAAATACGAACTACACGGTAGTTAGCGGAATTCTTTTTTAGAAATATTTTTTGTGACTTAGACAATACTCTACCTTCTCTTTATTTATTATACAAGAGATCGTGTTACAATAGCATTCATTCCGTATTAAAAATGAAAATGCTAATAAATAAAAAATCCTCTCAGTATGTACTGAGAGGATTTTTTATTTCAGGTAATCGTGGATTACTTAACTTTAGAAGAAAGTTCTGAACCTGCTTTGAAACGTACAACCTTTTTTGCAGGGATGTTAATTTCTTTACCGGTTTGTGGGTTTCTGCCTTTACGAGCAGCTCTTTTGCTTACTGAAAAAGTACCGAAGCCAACAAGAATAACTTTGTCGCCTTTTTTCAATGCTTTTTCTGAAGCTGCGATGAATCCGCTTAAAGCAGCAGCAGCTTGAACTTTTGTGATTCCGGCTTCGTCAGCCATTACGCTAATTAAATCTGATTTGTTCATTTTGTTTAACTTTTTTGAGGTTTTGAAATTAAATGCTGTTATAACTCAAACTTAGCTGAAGTAATTGATTCTGCAAGGGGTTCGGGCATATTTTTTATTCACCAACGTTAATTTAGAAAGAAAATAATTTGGAGATATTTAAACAATTGATAATCTGATAATTGGTAATTTACAGGATTTTCAGAATCCGCTCTACCACCTCATTTGACGGCAACTTTTCCACATCTACTACCCTTAAAGCCCTTTCATAAACGGATTTTCGCTGCTCAAAAAGCTTCAGAAGTCCGTTTTCGTTGCCCTTTTCTTCGTGCTTTTTCACCATTGGCCTGACGGTAGTGCTTTGTTTAATGCGCGACATCAGAAAATCAAAACCGGCACACATATATATAGTAGTACCGTTTTCATTCATAAGTTGCATGTTATATTGATAAGCCGGAGTACCGCCACCACAGGCCAGTAATACGTTTTCATTGGAAGAGATTATTTCCTGCAAACACTTCGATTCGCACATACGAAAATAGTCCTCACCAAAGTGATGGAAAATATCTGCGACCGACATGTTCTGTTGCTGCGCGATGTAACTGTCTAAATCCAGAAAAGGTATGTGTAAAGCTGCAGCTACTTTTTTACCAATAGTAGTTTTACCCACTCCCATAAAACCAATCAGAAATATTCTCATCACGCCACTTTTTGAGCCAATGAGAAAATAAATTCTGAAAGCGAATGGCTGCACATTATTTCATGTACTTCTGTACTGTTTCGAATGATGGTATTTCGAAGGCTGACCACTTTTTTACTACTACTCCTTTTTTCATGAGCATAATACCCGGATTGGAGCGAATAGCTGTTTTAAGTGCCGTTCCGTCTACGTTATAATATTCGTAAGGTGCCTGCACATCGTGACGGTATAATTCTGCATCAGCTAATGTGGTTCCTGTAAGTGCCCAGAAACGTTTTTGTGCTTTATCCTGCCAGTCGTTAGCCAGTTGATTTATCTTCGGCTGAAAACTCTTATGCGTCTTTTGCAGGTTATACTGTATTAATACCAACTGGTATTCATCTTTGATGAAGAATAAATCTGTTTGCTCAGCGCCTTGTGAATCGTAAATTTTGAAATCATGGATAGGTGGTTTGTACCCTTGTTTGACAAGCTTGTCTTTGCGATCAACAAATTTATAGGTATCCAAATCAGCCGGCAAGGCCGTAGATTTAAACTCGAACTGTTGTCCGCCTTTTTCGTATATAAACACCATCTCGTATTCATCAACAGGAGCTCCGGGAGGAATTGCTGATAATGCTTCAATGTCATTCCCTTCTTTGTAGGGAAGAAAATCAACAAAGGGCAGAAACATGTAAGCGAGTATAGTGAAACCTGTAGAGGCAAAAAGAAAAGTAAAAATAGTTACCGATTGAATTGCTTTTCCGAAAAGGGGTTTGATGTGTTTCTGTCCGATAAAAATGAGAAGAATAAAAATCCACAACACAATATCTTTGGTAAAGGATTGCCAAGGGGTGAGTTTAATTGCATCACCAAAACAACCACAATCTGTTACTTTGTTGTACACTGCTGAATACCCCGTGAGCCAGGTAAAAAACACAATCATTAATAACAATAACCAACTGTTGAGTTTGGTATACGCACCAATCAACAGTAGCACACCTACAATGATTTCGAAAATACAAATCACCATGGCCATAGGCAAGGCCATGGATACAAAGAAGGGCATGTGAAATACCTCAAAATACTCTTCGAGTTTATAGGAGAACCCTAAGGAATCATTGGCTTTAATTAGGCCTGAGATAATGAACAATACCCCAACCAACACACGACTAATCTGTACTAACAGTTTCATATTATTTCGCTTCGTTTAATCTTATCAATGCAAAAACAGCATAATTAATAATGTCCCTGAAATTGGCATCTACGCCTTCTGAAGCCAGTGTTTTACCATCGTTATCTTCAATCTGACGGATACGTAAAATACGCATCAGAATCATATCAGTAAAGGTACTCACCCGCATGTCTCTCCAGGCCTCACCATAATCCTGATTTTTATCCTGCATCAGGCGATGGGTGATGTCAATTTCACGGTCGTATTTAAGCAATAACTGGTCCGAAGTAAGCTCCTGTTCGTTCTCTGAACCCAATTCCAGTTGAATCAACGCAATAACACAATAGTTAATAATGCCCATGTACTCTGATTCAATTCCTTCATCAATCCGCATCTCCCCTTTTTGCTCAATGGTACGAATGCGCTGTGCTTTGATGAATATCTGATCAGTGATAGATGATAAACGCATAATGCGCCATGATGTTCCGTAATCCTTATTTTTGCGGGCGAAAATCTCACGGCACGATGCAATGGCGTTTTCGTATTGTGCTTTGGTTTGTGTACTCAAGTGTTATTGTGTTTATTTGTAGAATAGCGATGGCGAATTTATCGGAAATTTCATTAAAAAAAACGCTCAACTGCAAAGGCCGCCTTTTAGACCTGAGCAAGCCTGTGGTGATGGGCATCTTGAATGTAACCCCCGACTCCTTCTTTGATGGCGGACAACACAACTCTATACCATCTGTATTATCTCAGGCTGAATGGATGATGAACGAGGGTGCCACTATACTTGATATAGGTGGGTACTCCACCCGCCCGGGAGCAACAGACATTAGTGAAGAGGAAGAGTTAAACCGCATAATTCCTGCCGTTGAGGCCATTGCGCAAAAAATTCCTGAAGCCTTTATTTCCATTGATACTTTCAGGGCACGTGTAGCGAAAGCAGCCGTACAAAAAGGAGCACACATTATCAACGACATCAGCGGTGGTGAGGATGCTGAAATGTTTACCACTGTGGCACAGCTGAGGGCACCTTACATACTGATGCACAAGCAGGGAAGCATATCTACCATGCATTCATCTGCGCAGTATACGGATGTGGTATCGGATATTATTGATATATTGCTGCCTAAGGTTAAGCAATTGCAATCCATGGGTGTGGCTGATGTAATAATTGACCCCGGGTTTGGGTTCAGTAAAACCATTGCACAGAATTTTGAATTGCTGAGGCGACTGGATGAATTGGCTATATTGGGTTTACCTGTACTGGCGGGTTTAAGTCGGAAGTCAAGCATATACAAAACTTTGGGAACAACTGCTGCTGAAGCTCTTAACGGCACCACCGTTTGCCATACCATCGCCCTGCAAAACGGAGCCGAACTGTTAAGGGTACATGATGTAAAAGAGGCGATGGAGTGTATTCAATTAGTACAAAAAATTTATGTTCGATAAGATCCTTACATTAGATTATATACAAGAACACTGGTTTGCCTTTAGCATTGACCTGTTGCTGACGCTGCTCATCACCATTCAATTGCTAAGAGCATTAAAGGGAAGCTTGGCATTTAATATACTCATCGGGGTGATTACCATTTATATTTTGTGGTGGATCCTGGCCCAACTAAACCTGCATTTTATCTCCAGCATATTAGGTGAGTTTACCAAAGTGGGAATGCTCGCAGTACTTATTGTATTTCAACAAGAGATACGCAAGTTTCTGATGCTTCTTGGGCAAAACAGTATTTATGGCGGAGGAAAAGTCTCCTGGAAAAATTTGCTGCCCTGGAACTGGAACATTCGGGAAGGTAATATCACCAACAACTTTGAAGCAGTAGCTGCAGCCTGCGAAACGCTTGCTGCGGGAAAAACGGGTGCCATACTGGTATTCCCGAAATCAAGCGAACTGAAATTTTTTGCTTTAACCGGAGAGATTATGGATGCCGTTGTTTCCAAACGGTTGATAGAAAGTATTTTTAACAAGTACAGCCCCTTACATGACGGTGCAGCCATTGTGCACAGCAACCGCATTAAAGCTGCGGGCTGCGTATTGCCCGTAAGCGAGAATCCTGATTTACCGGCAGGCATGGGCTTGCGTCACAGAGCGGGCGTGGGCATTACTGAACAATCTGATGCTATTGCGATTGTTATCTCAGAAGAAACCGGCAAAATAAGTATTGTGAAAGAAGGCAAAGTGAAAGAAGATGTGCAGCCTTTTGACATAGTGCGCATGATGAGTGCTGAGTTTGCTGATGAGTTGATCAAGTGATGAAGACTGTAAGATGTGCATCTACAGCACATGAAGCGGTATGACGCGTAATGCGTCAGACCACAGTATGATTTTCTCTCCTATTGTAAGCCTGTTCTCTTATCGTGGCGTCAGATGCTACATCTGACGCAAGCAAAATCAGTGCAATCTGTGGCAAAAAAACTAACCGTTCAACAAAGCAGCCATGGCATCGGCTACCTTATCTGCATTGGGTAACATTTCTTTTTCTAAACCATCGTTGAGGGGTACTGCCGGCACATTTACCGCACCCAGTGTTTGCACCGGTGCATCTAAATAACGGAAACAGTTTTTTGAAATACGTCCGGCTAAACTTTCAGCAAATGAATTGAGCAATGGCTCTTCCGTTAACACTAAACATTTACCGTGACGCTGGGTAGCAGCATACATCGCTTCTTCATCCACCGGATTAAGTGTGCGCAGGTCAATAATCTCTATACTACCCGGAAATTTCTTTGCCGCTGCAGTAGCCCAGTATACGCCCATGCCGTAAGTAATCACACACATGGAATATCCTTCGTCCATCATTTCCTGCGAAGCACTCAACACGGTGCGTGCTTTGCCAAAAGGAATCATGTAGTCCTCATCGGGCTCTATGGTTTTTGCGCCTTCTGTTCCGGGGTTTTTACTCCAATACAATCCTTTGTGCTCCAGCATCACTACCGGGTTAGGGTCATAGTACGCAGATTTCATAAGACCCTTCATATCCGCTGCTGTGCTCGGGTACGCAATCTTAATTCCGCGTATAGTGAGCAAGGCTGATTCCACCGAACCGGAATGGTAAGGACCACCACCGCCATAAGCACCAATAGGTACACGAATAACTGCACTTACCGGATATTTACCCATGGTGAGGTAACAGCTTTTAGAAAGTTCTACCACCAGTTGATTCACACCTGTCCAGATGTAATCAGCAAACTGAATTTCTACAATGGGTTTGGCACCAACGGCACTCATGCCTGCTGTTGAACCTACAATATATGCCTCCTGAATAGGTGTATTGAACACGCGGTTATCGCCATACTTTTTAGCCAGTGTGGCCGCTTCACGAAACACACCACCTAAACGTGCGCCTACGTCTTGTCCGTACAGCAAACACTCCGGATGTTTCTTCATCAGTTCATCCACCGCATGCAAAGCAGCATCCACCATAATGATGGGCTCAGCACCTGCGGGTGAACGCTCCCCTGTTTCTTCAGTAACCGGTGTGGGAGCAAACTCATGCAGTGTTAAAGTTTCAGGAGCAGGATTCTCGGCCTCGCAAGCCATTTTAAAATGCTGGGCTATTTTATCGCGGGCATTGTTTTCTATGTCGGCCAGTTCGTTTTCAGGAACACCGATGTTCTTTAATTCTTTTCTTAATCGCGGGCGCGGATCTTCCAAAGCAGAGAGGGCCAAATCAGCATCTGTACGGTACCATTCTTTTCGTACGCCTGACGTGTGATGACCCAGCAAGGGCACTTTCGCATGCAACAAAAGTGGTTTGCGTTTTTCGCGTACATAGGCAATAGCTTCTTCCATCGCTTTCCATGATTCCACAAAATCGGCCCCATCCACCCGCATACGTTTCATGCCTTTAAAACCGGCTGCGTATTCGTAAGCATCCATAGCGCGCATCTCTGCACTGTTGGCTGAAATGCCCCAGTTGTTATCCTGAATAAGGTACAACACCGGCAACTCTTTGAGTACCGCCATCTGCCAGGCTTCAGCCACTTCACCTTCCGTTACGGAACCATCACCCAAAGAACACAATGAAATGGGATTGCGTTTATCTGTAAGCAAACCCTGCGATTCCATATACGCTAAACCATGTGCCATGCCCGTAGCCGGAATTACCTGCATACCCGTGGCGCTGCTTTGGTGCGGCATTTTAGGAAAACCTTCCCGGTTTAATGAAGGATGAGAGTAATATGTTCTTCCGCCTGAGAAAGGATCATCTGCCTTGGCCAGCAATTGCAGCATCAGTTCATACGGACTCATGCCCATGCCCAGCAACATACTCTCATCGCGGTAATACGGAGCAGCATAATCGCATTCCAGTAACTGCATACCGGCAGCCAGTTGAATGGCCTCGTGTCCGCGGGAGGTGGAGTGAACGTACTTGGTTATGGGCCTGTTTGCCTCGTATATTTCTGCCATGTAAAAGGCATCACACATGTGCGCGTAGGCTTCCAGCAGAATTTCTTTCTTAATCATGAGTAAAAAACAAGCCGCAAGTTTACTAAAATATGCTGAGGAATACAGCTATTACACAAAAGCGCTTGTTATCAAACACTTGCAAACTACCTGTTTAAATGATGGATAATCAGCTATTTTTGCGGCATGCAAATAAACAGAATAGCGCTGGCCCTTGCTTTTTCACCCAGACTTGAAGCAAATCTTGCAGAGGCCGCCCGCCTAAACACGCTTTTTCAATCGCATCTTTACCTCATTCATGTAGGTGATTATACTGCCGGCAATGAACAAGAACTACAGCAACTGTTGGAACGATTTAACCTTACTAAACAAAACTGTACGGTGCTGTGGCAAGAAGGTGAAACCGTTGACACCATTCTGGAAACCTGTAAAGAGCGCCATACTGATTTGTTGATTACCGGTGCACTCGAAAAAGAAGGTTTGCTACAATATTACATGGGATCAGTGGCCAGGCAATTGAGTCGTAAAGCACAGTGTTCTGTATTGATGCTTACTGAACCATCTACTGAGCCACACCCTTTTCGCAACATTGTAGTAAGCGGTGGTGAAAGTTCCCATACGGCTGATACTATTGCCCTGGCCATGCATCTGGCTAAACTGGAAAAAGCCAACAAGGTGGACATTATTCAGGAGTCAGAATACCATAATATCGCCCGGCTTTCTTCAGAAAATAAAACAGCTGATGAGGTAGACCAGATAAAGCAGGAATTTATAAGCGAAGACAAAGAAAAATTAGACGAGATACTCTCATGTACTGATTGCGGTTCATTAAAAATTGAAAGGCATCACCTGGAAGGCAAACCCGGTTTTGCTATCAGCAACTATGCCCGTGAACATGAAGCAGATTTACTTGTACTCAGTTCGCCCGACAAAAAATTAAACCTGCTGGACCGTTTGTTTACGCATGATATAGAACACGTGCTCGCAAATTTACCTTGCAGTGTATTAATTGTTCACCACGAAAACCTCAACTGATAAATGAGCAAACTTTCGCATCATGAACTCATCACACTTATCCTCTCTTTGGGGGTAATGTTGTTATCAGCAAGATTGCTGGGTGAGTTACTGCGTAAGTTTGGAATCCCTTTGGTAGTAGGCGAAATACTGGCGGGTATTGTATTAGGGCCAAGTTTATTCGGTCAGTTTTTCCCTGAATCACTTCAGTTTATTTTCCCCTCTGAAGGCGGAGCAACACTGGCCTTGAACGGCATCACACAAATGTCAGTAATCATGCTGCTGTTTGTAGCCGGACTGGAATTGGAACTTCCGCTTATTTTAAAACAAGGTAAAGCAGCCGGCCTCACCAGTATATTCAGCTTAGCCATTCCATTCGCTATAGGTTTTTTTGCGGCCTATTATGCTGGTGATTTTTTCGGGCTTGAAAACAGCGACCACCTCATTGTATTCAGCTTGTTTTTAGGTACGGCTCTTTCCATAACTGCCTTGCCGGTTATTGCCCGCATTCTGATGGATTTGAAATTGCTCAAAACGCGCATAGGTATGATTGTGATTTCCTCTGCCATGTTGAATGATTTAATCGGGTGGTTGATATTCTCTTTAGTACTCGGGTTGATGAACGAAGGCAACTCAGAACATAGCATCACGTACACTATTTTGTTTACTATTAGTTATGCAGTGATATTACTTACTGTGGGCAAATACCTTATCGATAAAGCACTGCCCTGGATACAAAATAATTTCTCCTGGCCGGGTGGCATACTTTCCATCGGGTTGAGCTTATGCTTTTTGGGTGCGGCATTAACCGAGTACATAGGTATTCATGGTGTATTCGGGGCTTTCATTGTAGGTATGGCATTTGGCGATTCAGTAAATCTGAAAGAACAGGAACGTGAAATTATTCAACAGTTTATTACCAATATTTTTGCTCCCTTGTTTTTTGTATCTATTGGTTTACGTATTAACTTTATTACCAACTTCAGCATTGAGCTGGTAGCAGTAGTTACTTTATTGGCTATGATATCCAAAATTGGCGGTGCATGGATGGGTGCACGTTTAAGCGGATTGAACAACAGCGAATCAATGGCCATTGGTTTTGGGATGAATGCTCGCGGTGCCATGGAAATCATTTTGGGTTTACTGGCTCTCGAAGCAGGAATTATTAACGATAAATTATTTGTAGCCTTAGTTGTAATGGCCATTTTAACCAGCGTTATCAGCGGCCCTATGATGCAGGTATTTTGTAAAGAAGTAGTGAAGAAATAAAAATGCCCCAGAATAAATTGGCTCGATTTGCCGAGCTGCATACTTTCCCTAATACGTTTGAATTTCCCCAAAACATACAGGGCACCTGGCACAAAGAAGTGTTTAAAAACAACCATCCCATTGTGCTGGAGTTGGGTTGCGGCAAAGGTGAGTACACCATTGGTCAGGCTCAACGTTTCCCTCAAAAAAACTTTATTGGTGTCGACATTAAAGGCAACCGCATGTGGTGCGGAGCAAAAACAGCTTTGGAAACTGAGCTGCATAATGCCAGATTTTTGCGTACACAAATTGAACAGATACCTGAATATTTTGTGCCAGGTGAAGTACAGGAAATATGGATTACGTTCCCCGACCCTCAACCCAATAAACCAAAAACAAAAAAACGCTTAACCAGTCACCAGTTTGTTGACAGGTACAAACAGTTTTTAGCACCCGATGGTTTTGTAAATTTAAAAACCGATAACCGCATGTTGTACGAATTTACACTGCAGGTAATTGAGGAGAAAAACTTACGCCTTATTGCCCATACTGATGACCTGGATAACTCTCCGTTGCTCGATGATGTGTTGAGCATTCGCACCTATTACGAGATGTTGTTTCGTGGCAAAGGCATGCCCATACACTATGTAAAATTCGGGTTGTAAGAACTTAATTAAGTATTAATTTTTTTAGGAAAGTTTACACCGTCTGTGTACTTTTGATTTACACTAAAACAAACAACTTATGCACCCTATTGTAAGAAACATACTGGCCGTTATTGCAGGAGCCTTTATTGGCAGCTTGGTGAACGGAAGCCTGATTATGATGAGCAGTTTCATTATTCCTCCGCCAAACGGAGCAGATGTTACCACTGAAGAAGGACTCAAAGCGGCCATGCACCTGTTTGAACCCAAACATTTTATTATGCCCTTTCTTGCTCATGCAATAGGTACGCTCATCGGAGCTGTAATTGCTGTTGCCATTGCTGCAAACAACAAAATGAAAATGGCAATAATTGTAGGTATTCTCTTTTTTATGGGTGGCATCGCAAACGTATTGATGCTTCCAGCTCCTATGTGGTTCAATATACTGGACCTTGTTGTAGCTTACTTCCCGATGGCGTTTTTGGCTGGAAAAATAATGATAAAAAAATAGAGCGGTTCTATTTTCAGCTTCGGTTTATTCTATTCTACTAACCTGGAAGTCTTCGCTACTTCATGATACATTCAAATGCACGGTATCATTTTCCCGTATCAGGTTAAACTTTCCATGGGCATATTCCAACTCATACAGGCAAAGATTGACATGAGGAAAATCCTCCATGCACCTTAATTCCTTTTCGAGCAGCAGACACAAAAAACTTTTCATGGCCCGCCCATGCATACAAATTAAAATGAGTTGCTCCTCTTCCTTACTCATGATATGTTGCAGTGCTTTTTTTTGTCTTACCTGTAACTGCGCAGGTGTTTCACCACCCGGTACGCATACATCGTACACGCCATCGTTCCAGTGTTTAATCATTTGCCAGTAATCTGCTTTCCAATCTACACTGCTTTGCTGCCCCTCATAAATACCCCAGCTAATTTCATTGAGTTCGGGCAATACCTCATGCGGGAACTGTGCATTTAAAAATTGTTGCACGCTTTGTTTGGTGCGTTGCAATGCCGAAATATATACTTTATCAAAAGGTACATGCGCATAAAACTCATAGAACATACGGGCCTGTTCTAATCCCGTTTCATTGAGCGGACTATCTACACCGCTTCCCTGCACTATTCCTAATTTATTAAAATCTGTTTCGCCATGGCGAACAATAAACAGCTTCTTTGTACTCAAATCAATGTTCTCCTTTGTTTGTTATACTTTTGCACAAAAGTAAACAAATGTCGTTACCCCGTATAGATACTTCGGTAAGCATGGACGCGCTCAATGAAAGATGCCGCAATACCATGTCGGAATACATCGGAATTGAATTTATCCGTTCAGGTGAAGATTTCCTTACCGCCCGCATGCCCGTTGACCACCGTACGCATCAGCCCTTAAAAATGCTAAACGGTGGAGCCTCCTGTGTATTGGCCGAAACAGTGGGTAGCATGGCCGCCAACTTAGTCATTGACCGCGAGAAATATGTGGCACTGGGCTTGGATATTAACGCTAATCATCTGCGTCCTGCCATGAACGGTTATGTATTCGGCACTGCAAAGCCCATTCATGTGGGCAAAAAAACACAGGTGTGGGAAATCAAAATAACTGACGAAAACGAGAACCTTGTTTGCATCAGTCGGCTTACCATGGCCGTAATTGACCGCCCCGCTAATGGGTAATTTCCCTGCACACATTGCAGCAGATAGTGCAGTGGCCGTGTGGCGACTGCCCCACACTGATGAGGTTCAATTCTGTTACACGCATCAGGCACAACACAGCGCGTGGAACGGCAACGATACCGGCTTTGTAATTAATCCGTTTCATTCTGCCTTACCACAGGTTTTTATATGCGGTAAATTAGAACATACTACTACACAAGAATTACTCCTCAGCAGCATGGAGGTTCCTTCCACCGCAACAGCAACGGTTCAATTGCAGCAGGCTGAATATGAAATGTACGTAGCACAAAGTGTTGCCGCTATTCAATCAGGAAAGATGCACAAAACTGTGGCAGCAAGAAATACCTCTGTTGCACTCTCAAATTTTTCAGCACTGCCAACTTTTGTTCAGTTGTGTGAAAAATATCCGGCTGCTTTTGTATCGCTGGTGTATCACCCTGCCTGTGGATTGTGGATGGGCGCAACACCGGAAAGATTGCTTTCTGCCAAAAACAATACCCTGCAATCAATGGCACTAGCAGGCACACGCAATGCACAACAACAATGGACCGATAAAGAACTGGACGAACAACATTGGGTAACTGAATTTATTGAAGCGTGCTTCATCTCTGCTTCACTTGAGCCCCGGGTTGCTCCGTTAAATGAATTGCATGCAGGCAACAATTTGCAACATCTGGTAAACTATATCGATGCACAACTGCCTGAACAATTTTCAGCACAACAACTACTACCGCTTTTACAACAACTTCACCCAACACCAGCAGTTGGAGGTTTGCCCAAAGAAGCCGCCATGGATTGGATTATGCACCATGAACCCGGTGAACGTAATTACTACAGTGGTTACCTGGGACCGGTTACCTCAGCACAGGATTTTGATTTATTTGTGAACCTGAGGTGCATGCAAGTATGCGGCAATACCGCCATTCTGTATGCAGGAGCAGGTATTACGGCCCTCTCCAACCCTACTGCCGAGTGGCTGGAAACCGAACGAAAAATGCAGATTATCAAATCAGTACTATAAAGCATATTATTTAACATTCCTTTGAAGTGAATTAGGTGGCGAATTAGTATTTTGCAACACTTTATGCGGGTAGCCTCATTCATTTTATTCTTTTGTTTCACAGCACACTTGTTGCAAGCGCAGGTTTTGCCTTCCTTCGGTGATTCCCGCACGGCCACAACCGGTATGCAGTTTTTAAAAATTCCTGTGGATGCACGTTCGGGTGGTATGTCGGGCGCAGTGATTGCCTCCGTTAGAGACGCCTCGGCCATGTTTTGGAATCCTGCCGGAATTACACGGGTAGATACAGGCCGCGTTAGTTTTCAGGTAGCCCATACCCGCTATTTTGCCGATACTAAAATTAACTATGCCGGTGCGGTGTTCAAAACAGGTTCACAATCTTTTTTGGGTGTTCAGTTGCTGGCCATGGATTACGGTGAGATGGAAGAAACCACCGAGTTTCAACCGCTGGGCACCGGACGTACTTTTACCATGAGTAACTACCTCATCGGATTGACTTACGCCCAACAACTCACAGAAAGTTTCAGCTTAGGTATAAACGGGAAATTTGCTCATGAAGGTTTGCCCAATGTAGCCACCAACAACGTATTGTTTGATTTAGGCTTTCAATACAATGTAGGTTTTCGCAATACCCGTTTTGCTGTGGCCATGAGTAATTTTGGTTTTAGTGTACAACCTAAAGGCGAAGTGGAATTACTTGATTTCACCACTACCAAAAAAGACAACACGTTTGAGGATGTTACTGTTCCTGCAGTGTTTCGTTTAGGTATTTGCTCAGACATCTGGCGTAAAAATCAACACGCCATCACAGGAGCTTTACAACTCAATCACCCTACCGATAACAATGAGTCCATCGCATTAGGTGCTGAATATCTCTACAAAAATTTTCTGGCCCTGAGAAGTGGATATGAATTCGGGCAGGATGAACGCACCTCGCCTTCAGCCGGCATGGGAGTAAAATTGCGCAGAAGATATGGCCAGCTGGGTTTTGATTATGGCTTTGTGCACAAGAATGTACTGGGCAACTTACATCGTCTCACTTTATCAGTAACCATTAAATGATGTTGCGTAAATTTCCTTTATTGCTTTTATTGTCTGCACTGTCTGCTGCCACCACCTTGCAATCGTGCGAATTTTTATTGGGCAGTAAAAAAGACGATACCGTTGACGACATTTTTGATCAGGGTGCCATTGACCCTAATCTGGTTCCGCAAAGTGTGGGATATGTTCCCGTACTTCCTTTCTTTCAGGGATTCATCAATCCCGTTGACATTTGCGTAGGTTACGATGAAATGATTTATGTGGTGGATGATAACGGAGTAAATGTGCTCGACCAAAAAGGCACCCGCTACACCATCATCCCAATTCCCGGTGCAACGGATGTTGTGCAAGACAGACGACTGCACACTTACATTGCCGGACGTGTAACGGTGGTTCGCGGAGGCAATACCTTAAATCTTCCGGCAGTATATCATTTGGTAAATACGGGCACCCGAACTTACAGCATTATTGATACACTCATTCACCCTGATTGCGATGAAAGCCGCCTTACTACGCCCTTTCGCGGAGCAGAGGATGAACAGGTACAATTTACCGGCCTGGCCACTTTGCATGACAATACACTTTATGTGAGCCGCACAGGACCAAACAACTATTTTGCTTCTTCCGCACGGCCTGATAATGCGGTATTGATTTTTAATGCAGCCGGAAATAACATTGATTATGCTGCAGGCTTAAACCCGGTATCCTCGGGCTTAAAATCATCTGTGGGTATTTCTTCCATTGCCACATTGGCCGCACCTCCGCAACGTATTTTCGGTATGAGTGAATCGCGCAATTTTGTAGTAACGTTAAACAGCACTACTACACCTTTAGAGTTCAGAGTACTGGCCTTGCGGTATGTAGTAGACCCTGAGTTAGGACCATCCTTTGCCGAGTCATCGGACTTACTGGATTTTGATACTACCAAAGCCAAACGTTTCCTGTACCAACCAGGAAGATTTAAAAGTCCGGAAGATGTGTTTGTGGCACCTGATCAATTGCAATACAGTTTTGTAGTAGATAGCGGAACGGATTCTTTCTACCAATTTACCAACCGCGGCTACGAAGGCGTGAATGCACCTGCCACCTACAGCGACCGTAAACAAATTATTGCCTCTTTTGGTGGCAATGGCAGCGGGCCCTTTCAATTTAAAGACCCCAGCGGAGTAT
>JAGPCK010000033.1 GCA_018058135.1 Bacteroidia bacterium
GTTGGCCCGAAAGAAAAAATGCGGATCGGCCAGCTGTTCAATCTCATCTAAGGTATCGTAATCGGCAATCAGCTTCTGCCCGCTGAACGTGTGGATGTACACCAGCTCGTTTTTTTCGAAACCGGCAATCTCACTGTAGTGCAAAGGCATAATGGCATTGCGGGACGAAACCACAAAACGCTCTTTGTATTTTTTGCTGTTATCTGCCCCGCTGTCCATCATCTGCAGGAGGTTCTTAACTCTATCTCCGAAACCCAGTTCAATGTTTTGCGAACGGTATTTTCTCAGTTTATCTATAGCGGCTTTCAACTCATCTGCATCAATGGGTTTGAGCAGGTAGTCAATGCTGTTGAGTTTAAAGGCCCGCAAGGCATACTCATTAAATGCTGTAGTAAATATAATGGGGCAGTTGAGTTGTACAGATTTGAATAAATCGAAACTGATTCCATCTGCCAGTTGAATGTCCATGAACAATACATCCGGTTCTTCCGGGTGTTGTTTAAACCACTCAATGCTTTGCTGAAGTGTGCTCAGGTGTTGCACAATCTCCATCTGAGGGTCAGTTTTCCGTATCAGTTTCTCCAGGTCTTTAGCAACAAGAGGTTCGTCTTCAATAATGATAGTACGCATCATAGTAAGGGTATTTTAACGCTGAATTTTTTTTCTTTGGTTTCTACCAGCACTTCCTGATCAGAAAGGAAAGCATATAATTTTTTCATGTTATCTAAGCCTGTTTTATTGGAGCCATCTACAATGTTTTTAGTTTGCAGGTTGTTCTCTATCACCAGATATTCTCCCTCATCATAAATGTGTATCTGTAAAGGATTCAGTTCGCTGATGATATTGTGTTTAATTGCATTTTCAATGAGTACCTGCAATGTAACGGGCACAATTTTCCTGTCACCGGCATCTTCAGAAATCTCAATGGAAATTTGCAGCATATTCAAAAAACGCGTCTTCAGCAAACCAATGTAATGCTGAATGAATTCTATCTCCGTTTTTATGGAAACTGTTTGTTGTTTGTTTTGCAAAACATATCGGTACACTTTTGAAAGCTGCTGCAGGAAACCGCTCGCCAGTTGCTGATTTTCGAAAATAAGGCTGTTAAGTGAAGAGAGGCTGTTAAACAGGAAATGCGGGTTTACCTGATTTTTGAGGTTATCAAATTGTACTTGTGTAAACTCTTTTTCAGTGCGCTCCAATTGAGTCGCTGATTTTTTCCACTCATCAAAAAAGTAGTATGCAATAAAGTTAGCGTTAACGGCCAATGAAATGAGTATATCTAACAGAAACAGAATGTGCCGGAAAGCACGCGTGTAAAACATATTCACTAATTCTTTCGGGAAGTGACTGGGAATGCGCTGCTCCAACAACTCCATTATTATATAATGTAAGAAAGTCATAATGAATATGCCAATAGAAAGCTGGATGGTAATTCTTTTGCCCACACTTATGCTGTAAGGGTGTCTTTTATTGAGCCACAGGTCTATTCTTCTGAAAATTTCCCAAAGGAAAAAAAGGCTGGTAGCAAAAATGACAAAGGTATACGCATGCCATATGAGCGGTGCATCTGGAACTGCAGAGTAACGCACTATAGCACTCAGAACAGTAAGCAAGGAAATGATAATCCAGTTGCGAAACTTTTTGTGGTTAATGAACAGGTCAATAAATTTGGGAAGCGGTCGGGTCATTTGAGTGCAAATGTTTTATTCTTTTCGCAAGGCTGCAAATTTTACAGGGTAAAGCTACCTTTTTTCAGTTTAAAGTGTATCTAATGACTTACAATATGACCGTCACTCATTTCAATAATGCGGTCGCAGTTGGCTGCAAATTCTAAATCATGTGTTACCGTAATGATGGTTTGGTTGTAGGTGCGGGCTAAATCTTTTAAGATATCAAATACGTTTTGTGCATTTTTAGAATCCAGATTACCGGTGGGTTCATCGCCCATAATTACTGTGGGGTCATTGATAAGTGCACGGGCAATGGCTACACGCTGTTGCTGCCCTCCCGATAGCTTGGAAGAAAGTTTTTTAGCCTGTTCTTCTACGCCCAACAGTTTTAGTTTTTCGTAAGCACGGTGCTCAACTTCTTCTTTAGAATATTTACCCAACTTAAGCGCAGGTAACATCACGTTTTCCAGACTACTGAACTCAGGCAGAAGGTAGTGAAACTGAAAAACAAACCCGATGTGTTCATTTCTGAAATAGGAAAGTTCGTCTTTTGTTTTTCCGGTTAGTACTTCTCCGTTTATCTCCAATTGGCCTTCATAGTCGGTATCCATGGTTGAGAGCACATAAAGTAATGTTGATTTTCCGCAACCTGATTTCCCGACAATGGAAACAAATTCTCCTTTGCTAATGGTAAAGGATAATCCTTTCAGCACCTGAAAAGGTTCAGGTTCGTAAAAATATTTTACGAGGTTTTCGATATGCAGGGCTCTGTTCATTTTCCTCTGATAATTTCAACGGGATCAATACCTGCAGCCTTGCGGGAAGGCATAAAGCCTGCTACTGCCGTGGTACCTAATCCAAACACCATTCCGATAATGTAGTATTTTACTGCAAAGTTGACCGGCATAAATTCAATGGATAAAAATCCTTCAGCATGGAAGGGAACTTTAGATATACCAAAAGAAATAACATACCCGAGAATCAAACCAACCAAACCTCCAACCACACCGATGGAGAGTGCCTGAGTCATAAATATACCCATCACATCTTTTCCGGAGAAGCCGGTTGCCTTCAGGATGGCGATATCGCGCATTTTTTCATAAATGGTCATGTTGAGAATATTGTAAATGCCGAAGCCTGCTACAATTAACAGTGTAATGGAAACAGTATAGGTTATAACCCCGCGCAACTTAATACTTACCAGAATAGTAGCGTTGGTGGTTTCCCAATCATCCGCGCGGTAGCCGAAAAACTTATAGTAATCGAGTGCTTTTTGCTTGGCATCTTCCAGCACTTTTAGTTTGATGTTGATATCAGTGATGTAGCTTTTGTCTTTCTGAAGAATTTTTTGCACTAAGTTGATGGAGGCATAACTACGGGTGTCGTCTACCTGTGCCATACCCATTTGAAAAATGCCGGCCACCTTCACCATCTTGCTTACTCCTGCCGGGGTGGTTATGGTGATGTTGTCACCTTTGTGCAGGTTCATTTTGCGCGCCAATCCTGAGCCCATCAGAATGCTGTTGTTGCTGCTCAACAGGTCTTCAATTTTTCCTTCCAGCATTTTAGAGCTGATGTCGAAAAGCAAATCCTCCGCCATAATATCTACACCGGTAATGTTACCGTGTATATCGTGCGGACCGAAATTAAAAAACACCTGAGAGTTTACCATGGGCGACACTCCCCACACTGCTTCATCTTTGCGGATGTAGTTAACCATTTGCAGGCCGTTTTTTAATCCTTGTTTGAGCAGGGAAGGTTTGGGATGGTATATTTTATTTACATCATTTTCACCGTTGAATTTGCGTTCAACCAGCTGTTCTGTTTTGGTTTCAATGTCATTGTAAATGTGAATGTGCGGGGAGGCACTCATCATGGTATCTTCCAGCATTTTGTCAACCCCGGTCATAAAACTCACCATCGCAATAAACATGGCAATGCCAAAGGTTACACCCAATGCCGCTACAATGGTTTGTTTTCTTCTGGAGAGCAGGTGCCTTTTGGCTACCTGAAAGATTAAACGGAAGTTCATTCCGGTAAGATTAAACGACTATCCATAGTAATACCATCCAGTACTTCTACTTCGTCAATGGTTTCAATGCCTTTGCGAATATGTTGTTTTATGGCTTTCCCATCTACTATAACAGTGACGGTGTCGCCTTTACTCACAAATTTCTTGGGTACAATCAATGCGTTTTCTTTTCGGTTGGTGATGATGTTGGCTTCCACACTCAATCCCGGGTACAACACCTGCGGCTGTTGAATAAATTCAGCGTCTACTCTAAAGGATTGCTCGCGTTGAATTAGTGCAGGGTAAATTTTGGTAATTACAGCGTCATAAATACTGTCTTTTGATTCTATATTCACCAGTACCTTTTGCCCTGTTTTTATTTTACCGATGTCTTCTTCATCTACCAGTAGTTTCAGGTACATGTGGTTGGCATCTCCCAGCATGGCCATGGCCTCGCCTCTGCGTACCAACTCATTCAGTTCTTTGTATACTTCGTATACCTTACCGCTAATCACGCTGCGCATTTCTACGTTGCTGTTGCTTATGCGGTATTGTGTGCGGGCATTATCCTGCTGCAGTTCCAGATCATTTTTGGTACGCTCATAACGTTGCTGTAACATGCGGTAATCGTTGCTGGAGGCTTTGCAGGCCAGTTCAGCTTTATCCAGTTCAATTTGTGCAATGCTGTTGCTTTGAATCAGGTTACGCATACGTTTGAGTTGCAGCGAATCATTTTGCATTTTTACATACGCGGTTGACACTTGCAGTTTCAGTTCGCCCAGTACCGGAGAATTGGCAGCTATATTTTCACTGGCCAGTTGCAGTGCCCTGGAGGCATTTTGCGAACGTGCCGCCTGGTCATCATTGTATAAGGTGAACAGCAACTGGTCTTTTGATACCAAGTCACCGGCTTCTACATTTTTAAGTTGCAGGTAACCGTCAGTAAGCGCAAAAACTTTATACTCATGGAGCGGGGCTATACTGCCCGAAGCATAAACGGCTTCCGTAATGCTTTTTACTTGCGGGGAGGTTTCTTCAGCTTTTTGACTACACGAAGACATACCCGACACCAGTGCCGCAGAAACCCATATCAGGAACAAACGATTCATAGTACAAAGGTTCGTCTTTTATCTGCTCTGAAAAAATGAGATATATCAGGATGCTGAAAATCGCGTTTTAACAGTACAAATACTCGTTTGAACTGACTATTTTACAAGTGAAATTGTACCCATGCTATTTAAACGCTTATTTAAAGTGTTGTTGGCTGAAACCACATAAGCGTATACACCTGTAGGGACATTTTTGCCATCCCATTCAAAATTTTTATCATTGGTGTGAAATACTCGTTCACCCCAAATGTTGAAAATACTAAATTCAAATTGTGTAACTCCTATACTGCTAATTTTATAGGTATCATTAATATTATCGCCATTCGGACTAAATGCATTTGGAATGTATAATTTAGGTACATAATACAAACAAACTTTATTACTGGTAGATTTTATAAGACTATCACCTTCACTTATTGCAACTATTCTATAGCATTTATAATTTCGTGTCTCTTCCCAAAATGAAGTATCCGTAATTGGTTCAGCATTCAGTTTAGTACTAATTGTTTGTGCGCTATTGTCATCTTCAACAACTTCAAGTCGGTATTCTCTTATTCCTTTTGACCATGTTTCATAAGGGGTATATTTTAATATGGCCTCTTTATTTTCTATACTCTTTCCTTCAAGTACTATTGGTTTAGCATAATTCCCGGCTTCACCTTTGTTGTCGCAGCTATCAACAGGTAGTACTTTGTAATAGTGTTCATACAAAGTACTATTTTGACTAGGTTGATGTATAAAGAATGAATCAATAGTGTTATGAAGTAACGCGTAAGACGAATTGTATAAGCTATGCCATAGTTCATATTGTTTTGCTCCCAGTATTTTATTCCACTGAACTAAAATGGAGGAATCATCTTGGTAAGATGCCAAGCTAATATCTGATTTTGATAAATGACTAAACCCCTCTCTTATGGTAACGGTAGCACTATCAGTTGTAATGCAGCCTGTAACTCCGGTAAGTTTTTGAATAATTTTCCAGCTACCGGGTTTAACAAACGTGCGTGCAAACTGCGGTAGTAGTTGGCTACTCCACGTTAAACTATCTTCAAAAAAATATTCTTTTTTGCTTACCCCAAAACCAACCGTATCGGTTACCTGCACATTTAGCGGGGCACACCCATAAAGGGGTGTGGCACTAAAACCTGGTTTGGGTGCAGGAAGAATATATACCGAATTGGTTTTACTTATGCTATCAGAACAAAAGCCATTATCAGCTACCAATTTCACTGAAAAATTGCCGCTTTTTTTATAGGCATGAGCAGCATTTTCTGCAGTATCAGTTTGCCCATCTCCAAAATGCCATAGCCATTTCATTCCTTGGACTGCCATACTATCTGCATGGCTTAGGTTGGTAAATTTAAACTGTACCCATTGGCAGCCCGTGTCAGTTTTAAAAGCAAAATCTGCTACAGGTGGTTTTACAAAGTTTATGGTATCGGTAAACCAAATGGTATAGCCATATTGAGTGCTGGCACGAAGTTTTACCAAATATTTACCCGATTGTGAATATGTGTGAGAAACAATAGCTGAAAAAGGTTGGTTAACTAAGGAATCTCCATCTCCCCAATACCAGCTAAAGGTTTTAAAAAAGGAGGTATCGCTCACGTTTTGAAGTTTTATTGCCCCGCTGCAATCATTGTAATAATAAAACGTTAAACGCCTGTATTCATCATATCCACTGGGCAAGCCTATAACATTCTTCATATTCCCTACCAACAATCCGTTAGTAATGTATTGGCAACCCAAACCCAATACATCGGGTTTATTGATTACCGCAAGGTAGCCGGGTGTAGTAGTGGAATAATAGTTAGTACTGTAAATTTTCCCGTCAGGTGCAAGTTCTATATCACCTTGGTTGCTGCTTGTATAAAAATAATACTGTTGTGCGGGGTTGTAGCGATTCAATTGAATAATCTTAAAAGGAGAAGGGCCTAAAACAAAACCATTAAAATAAATGATTGAATCGTTAGGAGAAAAGGCAACCCCAGTTGGTCCACGTCTGTATCCTTTGGTCGAGTCAATGTACAAGCTGGTTGCCAGTTTAATGCCTTGCTCCCCTGTAATCTGTCCTGTGGTGTTATCAAAATTATAAAACCGGGTATCATACTTAGATGTATCATGCCCTGAACAGCTTATTATTAGTTTTCCGTCATGAGATGCGCGCAATAGACCTGCCTCGTAACCTGGTTCCGAAAGCACCCTGTGAAAATATGTATTGTGTCGGGATAAACCAGAAGCATCGAGTTTATATATCAACAAGGTATCCTTAGAATCAGCTACTATCCAAAAGCTATTAGGTTTGTCTATATTCCTAATGGCTGTAATATTGAGTTTTTTACTATCCCTATCAAACACTATCTGTTTTTTAGTTACATAACCTTGGTTATTGTTGTAAAACGGGTTTACAATAAAGTAACTTAATGGCGTTGTAAATACATAATACAGGTTACCAATAGGCCCCACTGCACACATATGACGACTACCATTTATTAATCCTGATGTGGTAAGTGAATCTCCGTTGAGTATTAATTGATGCTGGCTGTTATATACCTTATTGGGACAGGCATAAAACAATAAGTTGCCCGTGCTATCGCAAACGGTAACACTTTCACCTGGAACGTCAGTTAAATTTGGGTAAATTGCTGATGTAAATTTTTGAGGAGGCGAGCTTGAAAAATCCAACCCGCTTTGTCTGCCAAAACACCATACATTGTTGTATTGCGCATGGGTTGGTGCGCCAAAAACAAGCAAGAGTACTATGGTAACAATTGTTTTCATTTTTTGCTGCACAGGCTAATTGCCAGCGCATAAAATTGGTTTAATGCAATATGGATATTTTTTGAGCATGCAATTGAACGCCCCTATTGGTTAAAGAAACTAAATAAATGCCATTGGCCCATTTAAGGCAATCTATTTTTATATTTCCTTTATTGTTGTGTATTGCGCTTGTGTAAACGCAACGCCCCATGTTATCGTATACGTTCAGCATATAATTAGCAGCAACACTGGGTAGCTGGTAGGCCAAAATCCACTCAGCAGAGGCAGGATTAGGATACAGGCTAAGGTATTTACCTGATGCCGCATCTAATTTACCCGTGCCTACATTTTTATTTAAGCTACCGGGCAAAGGTACCACTACAGGGGTAGCCATATTTTCATCGCCAGCAAAAAACTTTAATATACCTTGGGCGTACGTGGCAACTGCATTATTCCATTGAGCAAACCCGCGCAGGGTGCTTAACTCCAATGGCGTAAGCGCTGCATAGCTGCGACCTGAGTAATAAACCCCGTAAATTAAATTATACAAAGCTTTCAGGCTATCGTTTTTTAGTGCCTCAATTGCGGTGAGTGCCAATTTAAAATTACCTGCATAAATTTGCTTCATTATGGCTGTTTCATTTGACCCCCTCATGCTACCGGGTGTGGGGTCTCCTTCTCCGCCACCTTCATCACCTACCCAATTTTCGCCATAGGCCCAGCAGGGATCTTTGCTGCTGCATGGGGTGGTGCCGACTGGGGTTAGTATATTCGTATTTGATGTTACCAATGTGGCATTGGTGTAATAATTGGGTATTCCGTTTAAATTAGCAGCAAGTATATTGGCTGTACCGGGGCTGGCTGTAAACACGTTTGAGGGGTCATACCCTGATATTGTTTGGTCGGCAAATTGTTCGTTTGCAGGGCTGGCTGGCTCAAAGTCTACCAGCCAATCAATATCCATATTTGTATAGGTATTACAGGTAGCTTGCATATCAAAATTAGTGTGTGTAAAAACGCTTCCAATAGCATAGGATGCTCCACTTGCATTGGCAATGGTATTTCCGGCAATGGCATTAAAAGTAGCTCCGGGTGTAACCTGGCTATTGTCTATTTGTACACCAATGGGGCTATAGAGTGTATTAATATTGGTATTCCACGACATGGTATTGTCAAATACCCCACAATTTGCCGTTTGATTCAATAAAATGGAACGTGGCTGGGTAATATTAAAATCATATTTAAAATTAGTGGTGTACTCAAATTGATTTTTATACAGCACGGTATTAAAATCAATTTTAGATTCCACCCCAATGCTTACGTCTTTAAATTTAGCCTCGTACACATGAATGGAGTTAGCGAGAGCATACTGAGGGTCAAACCAAAATTCAAGGCCTTTTGAAAGGTAATTGAATTCGCATTTAGCCCCATCAGGGTAATCACAAGGTTGAATAAAGGTTGCCGGATTGTCTGAAGGCGTGATGGAATACGTGCCATCAATGCTAAAAATACCGGTGGTACGCTTGCCGTTGCTAAAATTTGATGCATAGCTGTTTTCGAATTTGCACCCTTCGAATTTAATGCCATATACGGCCCAGTTGCTGATAAACACATTGGAGGCTCGACCACCAAAATAAGAATCTTTCATTGGTGCATCGCATATAAAATCCACATCAGTAAAGCTGGAGCGGCAAATTCCATTTAAGTCGGCCGTGTTCCAATAACTTAAAAAGGCAACTGAGGTAAAGTTGTTTTTAAAACTGCAACGGGGGGTGGAGGGCATTACCCGCAATACTCCACCGTTGCTGCTATAGGTGTCATCGCCCATGGCAATAGCTGTACGCGCGTCTTGAATGCTGCTGCCATTTTGCATAATCACCACCCCATGGTCTGGGTTTGGCTGGCCAGCGTAATATTGAGGTTGGCTGCGGTTGCCATATACCTGTATGCCGTCCCACATACTTTCTCCGGTATAATCAAAATTACAATCTTGCAGGCTCGTTTCAATACCTGATAAGGTTGCCCCATTTAATATTAACCGCCCCCCGGGGTAAACCACTATGCCTGTGGGAACACCCACCTGCCTTGAATCGGCAAAATGCCAGACGCCCGTTAACTCAACGGTGGCACCTGCACCTATTAATATTTGCCCTTTGTAATTATAGTTGTCCCCTGGTAAAGGCCCTAGTGGTTGATAAGAAGAAGTTAATACTGTATTAAAATAAGCTGAATGATTTTGAGGATAGGTTGCCCCATTTTGGCAAGGCCCATACAATTTGGCTAAGTAGCAGTCGTCAAAATTCATGCTGTTGTTGCCGCACACCACCAGACCACCATCAGGTGCTACTAAAATGCGGTACATGCACTCTTGCCTTTTTACATCGTATGGTCTGCAGTTGTTACCATTGGGTAGCCCTGCATCAAAAATTTTGTCCCACACCAGAGTATTGCTGCTATTATACTGTAAAATGTAGGCATCGGCATTCCAATAGCCACAATCATCTGCATCTAAGGTATAAGCTGGCGAGCAACAGGCAGTGTATCCAGAAGGTGGTGAATTTGGGTATTGCGTAGAACTTACTACGGCAAAGCCATTATTTTCAGTTGCTATTACCCCCACTTTTAAATCGTACGCTCTTATTGAATGAGGTAATGTTACATGAGTTGAATATTGATAGTCATTTGCTTGATTAGTAAAAATAAGTACTTCTCCGATACCGCTTGCTCCGTATGTTTCCCCTAAAACATTTCCCCATTGGTCATAAAATGTTTGCTCAAAAATATAGTCGTCAACAGCACCAACCAAAATGTCTCCATTTCCTCTTAAATGAATGTCTGTTGGTATTATTTCAAACAAGTTATGCCCCGGAATACTGCTTGTAGTTGTGAAAGGGGGAATAATATTTATAGTTCCCAATAAATTTAAGTTATTATCAATACCTGTCACATAAGTTTCAAAACCAATGGAACTTGATCCCGAAGATTGGTCAATTCGACCACAAATAACAAATTTGGAGGGTTGATTATATTGGTATTCGATTCCATAACATTCAGACCGAATTTCATTGGCACTAATGGTTAAAAACTGGAAGTTTACTAAATCCCCCTCGGTACTTGTGCCGTGGGAGGCATCAATTTTCATCGCAAAACTTTTAACTTCTTGCGTAGGTGTTTGATTTAAATATTGTTCATACCCAACTACTACTAAATCACCATTTCCATCCTGAATCAAGTCTGTTGCTCGACCTGTTAATTCAAAAAAACATCCGGTGTTATTGTTGGATCCATAAACTCTTTCCCACATTAATTCACCATCACTGTATCGTATCTTTGCAACGTAAGGTCTTTTTCTGTATGGCAGTGACGAATTACATGGCGCAACGGAACCATAATTAATTTGCTGGTTGTTTGAAAAAACATTACCCGTTTTATGATTATATGGAGTAGTATAACTTCGTGATTCGCCACACACATAAATATATTGTTTATCGGCAGACTGAATGACTTCTAATATTTCCAGAGAATTATCGCCATAGGTCCTGAACCAAATCACATTTCCATCCAAACCAACTTTTGCTACATTGCCGTACCTGCATCCATTTCGATAATTAGGGCAAGCTAGTAGTTCAATGTCGCTTTCTGATAGAGGGTCTTGCTCATCTGGCATAGGATGACATGATTCACATGGATGATTTACATAAGTGCTAAATCCAGCGCAAATGTATGATTCGTGAAGATTATTAGAAGAACTATATCCTTTGGTAAAAGAGTAGTACCAATCCTCTCCGCTATTATCTTGGGTTTGTTGATTACCAGTTGTAGGGTAGCTTGTAGGAGTTGTACCAACATTAACAACATGTTCACGCGGTGCCCATTGGGTTCTCTTCCAATGAACTTCTGGTGCTTGGCTATAAGAATTTAAAAAGAACATTGCAAATTGTAAAAACAGCAATGATTTTAGAGATAGTCTATTTATTTTCATAATTTTAGGTTTTAATACTCAAATTTATGTTTAATTTTATAAATAGCAAATCCTACACTATCTTTTTGTAATTTCGTCATATTATATTCTTTATAGAACTACAACCATGTACAAAGTTTTATTAGTAGTGGGTATGGCATTTATTAGTTGTGAAAATAAACAGGTTGGAAATGTTTCAAATGTTCATTTAAAGGAGGCTTTAGTCATAAATATTGATTTTAATTATAAGAGCATACTTGAACGCGTGAGTAAGGTGTATGGCTATAATAAAAAGGCTTCATTTGTGGCCGATAGAAAAGGTATTCCTGCTTCGGCTGTCCATTTTAACCGTATCGATTCAGCTTACATTGATTTTGGTGATCTGGATAAAGCGTCTTTTGTGAGCGGACTTTTTACCATCAGTTGTTGGGTATACCTTGAGGATACACTTTATCCGGGTGCCATAGTAAGTAAGCGAGGTGCAGGAGGCGATTTTGAATACTGTATAGATAATCATTTTTGGAATAAGGCTTTTTATACTTTTGATAATTGGGTCCCCAATGGCAGCACCACCGTGTATGGAGTTGATCCGTTAAGTGCGAAGGCTCAGGTAAAGCTTAACCAATGGCAGCATTTGGTTTATGTGGGCAATGGCAGTCAATTGAGGGTTTACAGCAATGGTGTTTTGCAAAGCGGAGTAGATTTTAAAAACAGTTCAGCTTTTGGAAATACGTCTACCCCGTTGGTTGTTGGTAATGGGGGAGGGTTTATGAAGAACTATTTTTTTCAGGGAGCCATTGACGATATTCGGATGTATAACCGGGTGCTAACTGAACAGGAAGTGCAATGGCTTTTTGCAGAGTAGCTGTAATGTAGTTCTTGTGTTTTCGGTTGCGCGGTCAGCTGTCAAATGTAGCGTCTGACAGCAAAAAGAGGGTTGAGTGGAAGTATTTTGGCACTACTAGAAGTGGATGGTAAGAACACCTTTCATGCAACCAATTTAATTAAATCGGGTCTTTAAAAAACACATATCTGTAGTTATTTTATTAACTTGCTTCATAAATATGAATAAAATCATTTTGCCGTTTGTTTTGCTTTTTTTGTTGTGTACAGGTTACGTAGGCGCTCAGAACTATGTTCCTTTTCCAATTACCGAAGCTTTTCTTTACAAGCCAATCGGGGGTAATGCACAAAAAAACACATTCCCCGTTGTCGGTTACCGTTTCGACACCAGCTACACCAGTGAAGGAGACAGTGTGTGGGTAAGTGCACCCATGGCACGTATAGTAGCCGGTTGCTACAAGGCCAATGGCGCTTCGTGGCTTGGACCCGAAATGCGCAAGAAACATGATGGCACGTACCGGTTCATCAACCGAAAAGGAAAGCCCATTACCCTGAAATCTGCTGCTGCGCTTTATGAATCATGGAAGCTATACGAGGGCGACAGTCTGTATGTAAAGGCTTCAGTTGACACCATTCGGATTGATTCATTTTTGCACATCACCGATACGATTAAACTTATTCGCCTGCAGGCATACAACAAGGGCGACACACCAATTGTCAATTCTGTGTTGAATGATACTCTTCTGCTCAGCCGTAACTATGGTCTCATCCGTACAATTGATTTTTACCAATACGGGGCATATTACAATGATTACATTGCACTTAGTAATACTTATAATAATGAAGTGGACTTCGTTTCACCAACAACTTATCTCCTTTGGGCAAGTTGGAAAAACCATTCCAAATTACAATTGAAAAGTTACCCCGAAGTTTTCCGCTTCAAGCCGGGCGATGAATTTCACATTGGCGAAGGTCAATACCATTATAGTCCTATGAGTCAATATAAATCTATTTTTTTTAGTAATGTAATAATTAAAGTTATCGATATAAAGGAGGAAACTCCAGAATACATTACATACAACATTCATAGCATTGCAAAAAGACAGTTTGGAGAAAAGCCTCCTGTTTACACAACTGAATATATTGAAGCTGAATGGGACTATTCATTTGAAAGCTCAACTCAATTTGGCTTGTATTATAATTCGGATTCTTCGAACATTTTTCCATTCAATCCATTTACCATAGGGAAAACAACTTCTGCCAATTACAGCGTGCTTACCGAACAAGGTTGGTATGCAAATCCTTATGAGATGTACAAAGGCTCTCAAGACTCGTGTTATTATCAACGGACAAATTTTGAAAATCAAATTTCACCAATAGCTTACTTGTTTGGTAAAGGAGGACCTTATTACCGTAAAAGTATTATCATTTCTGATTTTCCATTTAGGACCTATGAAATTACTTATCGCACCCTTGACTATTGGAAAAGTGGCAACCAGTCCGAAGGTACACCTTATAAAGAAAACGAACTCTTGGGAGCAGGAGTTATCGAGAACAATGCTACACCATTGCTGTATCCAAATCCTGTACAGCATGGCAATAATGCAAAGTTGCAACTACCTCTCACCACAGGCCATTCCTACAAAACAGTAATTACTTCAGTTACCGGTATTCAGATGCTTAGTCAGGAAGCAAACACCTCCAATGTGATTCATATGGAAAAACTGAATCCGGGTATGTATGTACTTACTTGCACCAACCTCAACACGGAAGAAAGGTTTGTAACTAGGCTGGTGGTGTATTGAAGTGCTAGCCCGTTTCGTGTTTATTTGTTGCCCAACTACTTCTTTGCCAATCTATCTCTGGTGCTTATGTAAATGTGATGTGTGAAACTATGAGGAAGAGTAAACCAGTTTAAAAACATTAGAGTATATTTTTCATATTTTGAAGGTGGCGTGAATTTGTTAGTGTAAAAGATATTCCGCTTCACTCGTGAGACTCGATAAAAAAGGATTCACTCGCGGGACGTGAGCGAAGGCTATAGATTTGATTAATCGTACAACCCTTTGCAATACTTGTTCAGAAAACCAGTGGCTGCTTTGTTGCCTATGGCTTCGGCTGTTTTAAAATCTTCGCAGGCTCCTTCACCGTCTTTAATGCTCAACTTGGCAAAGGCGCGGTTAATGAGTACCACCGTATTGCCGGGATATGCTTTTATCAACTCATTGTAGTCGGCAATGGCACCCGGAACATCCTTGAAAAATTTCTTACACTGTGCCCGGTTGTTGTAGGCTTTCATGTCATACAACTTAGGGTTAATCATAATTACCGTATCGTAATCGGCCATGGCATTGCGCAGATTACCTAACTCTTCATATATCACTGCCCGTTGAAAATGATACTCCGCGTTTTTACGTTCCAACCGAATAGCGGTATTCATGTCTTCCAGTGCATCTTTAAAACTACTTCCGGTGTAAAGCATTACTGCACGGTTGTAATAAGCTTTGCTGAATTCACGGTTGCTGGCAATTGCCGCATTTATATCGTTAAAAGCACGCAGGGTATCGCCCAGTTCATAGTAATTAATAGCACGCAGTAAATAGGCTTCATGGTCTTTGGGGAATTCTTTCAGTACCTTATCCAAATGCTGGTTGGCTGTTTTTAGCTGACCGGTGTTGGTGTAAGCCACACCTAATCCCATGTAACATTCAATAAATTTCGGGTCGGTATTAAGGGCCATGTTAAACCACTGAATGGCTTCCTGGTTTTTTCCTTTGTTCAGTAGCGCATTGCCGGTGTCGTATTGCTTTTTGGCAGCAGGATTTATCTTGCGGGCAGATTGTGCATCGGCTGATAAAAATGAGCTCAGCAACACGACTATAACGACAAAATGTTTAAGCATATAAAGGGAATTCGGCCATTAATTTATTTACTTTCTTGCGCACGGCTGTGATGTTTTTTTCATCTTCAGGTTTCATGAGCACAGCGTCAATTAAGTCAACAATTGTGCCCATGTGCTTTGCTTTCATGCCACGTGTGGTAATGGCTGAAGTGCCTATGCGGATGCCTGAAGTTACAAAAGGAGACTTATCATCAAAGGGTACCATGTTTTTGTTTACGGTGATATCAGCTCTTACCAGTGCATTTTCAGCTGCTTTGCCGCTGATGTTTTTATTGCGGAGATCAATGAGCATTAAATGATTGTCGGTGCCACCGGTAATAATGTGGTAACCTTTTTTCATGAATGCAGCAGACAATGCCTGTGCATTTTTAATCACTTGTTTGCAATAACGTGTGTAAGCAGGGGTAAGGGCCTCACCAAAGGCCACCGCTTTGGCGGCAATAACGTGCTCCAACGGGCCGCCTTGTGTGCCGGGGAAAACAGCAGCATCCAACAGTGCCGACATCATTTTTACTTCTCCCTTGGGTGTCTTTTGTCCGAACGGATTTGGGAAATCTTTGCCCATCATAATTAGTCCGCCACGCGGGCCACGTAAAGTTTTGTGCGTGGTAGTGGTTACAATGTGGCAATACGGAATAGGGTCATTTAATAATTTGGCTGCAATCAAGCCAGCAGGGTGGGCAATATCAGCCAGCAGAATGGCCCCCACTTTATCGGCAATCTTGCGCAGTTTTTTGTAATCCCAGTCGCGGGAGTAAGCAGAGGCCCCGCAAATAATCATTTTAGGTTTTTCTGCCAAGGCAATCTGTTCAATTTTATTGAAGTTAATAAGGCCGTTCTTTTGTTCTACTCCGTAAAACGAAGGCTTATATAATTTGCCTGAGAAGTTAACCGGTGAACCGTGTGTAAGGTGACCACCGTGTGAAAGGTCGAACCCCAGAATTTTATCACCCGGGTTTAAGCAGGCCAGCATTACAGCAGCATTTGCCTGTGCGCCCGAGTGAGGTTGCACATTGGCCCAAACTGCACCGAACAATTTTTTTACACGGTCAATAGCCAATTGTTCTACCTGATCTACCAATTCACAACCTCCGTAGTAACGTTTACCGGGCAGTCCTTCTGCATATTTATTGGTGAGCACGCTGCCCATGGCTTCCATTACCTGCGGACTTACAAAGTTTTCAGAGGCTATCAGCTCAATGCCGTGTTCCTGACGCAGACGTTCCTGTTCTATTAGTTTAAATATGGCGTTATCTCTTTTCATTATGTTGTAATAAGGCCCCAAATATACTTCAGTTCCCTGTGTTTTGGTTGACGGTATTTTGCGCTAAAAGTTGCATTCAGGGGTTTTCCACGTCATCTTTTGTATTGTCTACTTTATCATGAATCGAGTGTGGATAATTGTGCAAATGTGGAAACACCTTGTTGTAAGCAGCTTTTCGAATAGCGAATTTTGAGAAAGATTTGTTAACTGATAATTATTATCCTTAACCTATGTATCAAAAAAGGCAGCTTCGTTACAACAGTTCAACCGGATTTGGCTTTGCACCGTCACGTCAGTACGGGCGCAACATCTTTAACATCAAAACTTTTGTTATTTATGTAGCCATGTTTTTGTTGAGCTTGCTTTACATCGGATTGATGGCGTAAAGCCACTATTCTATTCAGTTTGTTCTGGCGATATTTTTTCGCACGGGAAAATTATCCTCTTTATTTTCTTTAGTCTGTCACATCTGGTGTTGACATAAACGGAGTTTCATTGGCATTAATTGCTACAGCAAAGCTTTGCGGTTTCAAACAGTACACACACATTTTCAGACCCATTAAAGTATTCATTCAGCATTGTAAGGAATGCACCGTAATTTGTTCTATTTTGCACTAACTAAACATGAGTAGAAAGAAAAAATTATGCGTCTTTGTCATATGTTGGGTGTTGCTGCATCTTTCATTTATACCCGCTTATGCCGGAGGGATAACAGGCAAAGTAACCTCAGTTGATCGAGAGCCGCTTTCGTTTTCGAACATATATGTAAAAGGCAGCACCAAAGGTACTACTGCCAATACTGACGGAATTTATCGTTTGGAACTGTCGCCCGGCAACTATGTAATTGTTTTCAGGTACATGGGCTACAAATTGCAGGAGAAAAATGTAACAGTGACAGAGGCCTATGTTAAACTAGATGCAGTGCTGGAGCCTGAACAGGTTTTATTGCAGGGGGTAGTTATAACAGATCAGGTGGAGGACCCGGCTTACCAAGTGATTCGGCAGGCAATTAAAAAAAGAAGCTTTTACAATAATCTGGTAAAAGAATATTCCTGCGAAGTTTACATTAAAGGCGTGCAAAGGTTATTGGATATGCCCGATCGGATTTTGGGTATGTCTACCAAAAACATGGAAATAAACGGATCAGCAGCTAATGATTCTAACCTCAAAGGCATTTTGTATTTGTCGGAATCTATTTCAAACTTTAATTATAAACACCCGGGCAAAGTGCATGAGGTAATGGTTTCTTCCAAAGTAAGTGGACGCAACAATGCTTTTAGTTACAACAAAGCAAGCGACATGCTTTTTAACTTTTATGAGAACCTGATGCGCATTGAGTCGGTAAGCGAAAGGGCATTTGTATCACCTATTGCGAATAACGCTCTGTTTTATTACCGCTACAAATTGTTAGGCGCATTTATCGAAAATAATTACTTGGTTAATAAAATAGAGGTAACGCCTAAACGTAAGCAGGATCCTTGTTTCAAAGGAGTAATTTATATAGTGGAAAATGACTGGCGCATTCACAGTGCCGATTTATACCTTACCGCTAACACACAAATTAACTTTGTAGATACACTTCGGTTGCAACAGGTATTTGCGCCCATAGAAAAAGATGTATGGATGCCCATTAGCAATAAATTTACTTTTCACTTTGATGTAATGGGTATTGAAGGAAGTGGTTACTATCTGGGTGTAAACCGCAATTACAATCTTCAGCCTGCTTTTGATAAAAAAACATTTAAAGGTCCGCAATGGGAAGTGCTGGAAGAGTCGAATAAAAAAGATTCCCTATACTGGGACAGCATTCGGCCGGTGGAGCTTTCTGTTGAAGAGAAAACAGACTACCGCAAAAAAGACAGCATTCAGGCATTCAAAAATTCAGAGCCTTACCTGGATTCATTGGATAAGAAGTTTAATCGTTTTCGTATAGGTGCTTTTATTACCAACAGTTATAATTTCCGTAACCGATACCGAAAAGAAAACTGGAATGTTTCAGGCTTGCTGAGAAGTTTACAGTACAATACGGTGGAAGGTGCTGTAATTAATATGAGTGTATCGTATGATAAAGAACTGGAACATAAACGCAGGCTTTTTATTGCGCCTACACTCAGGTATGGTTTTTCTAACCAACATTTCAACGCAAAACTGCTGCTCTTCAGAAATTTTAATAACCGAAAGTTTGCTTCAGGATTTATTGATGCCGGCTCTGATGTAAGCCAGTTTAACAACCGGCAGCCCATCACACCTTTTTTAAATTCGTTTTATACTTTATTGAGTGAGCGTAATTACATGAAGTTGTATGAGAAACAATTTATACGCACGGGTTACCGCAGAGAGATAACCAACGGTGTTTATCTGCGCAGTGAATTGGAGTATGCACACAGGTATTCACTGGTCAATACCGGTTCATTCAAACTGGTGGATGATGTGGTGAATGAATTTGAATCCAATGATCCTCAAAACCCGCTGAATACCGGACCTTCTTTTGCCCCTCACCAATCGCTTGTTGCGGTGCTTCAGTTTAACATCCGCATTAAACAGCAGTACGATTTACGCCCCGACCGCAAAATTATCAACGGTTCTAAGTTCCCTATGTTGCAGGTGGCTTACCGTAAAGGCATTGCCAATGTGCTGGGTAGTGATGCCGACTTTGATCAGATTCGTTTGGGTTGCTCAGATGACATGCGTGTGGGTTTATTGGGAACTTTGTCCTATCGGTTTACCGCAGGAACTTTTTTGAGCTACAAGCAGGTGTACTTTATGGATCAATACCATTTTTCAGCTAACCGTACGTTTGCCTTGCGTAAAATTACCGATGCCGGAGATGTGGGTAATAACAACGATGAAAATATTGCCGGATTTAACCTTAACGATTACTACATATTCAGCACCCCGCGTGATTTTGTAGAGGCACATGCCGAACATCATTTCAATGGTTTTATATTGAATAAATTCCCCGGTTTACGCAAGACTAAATTTCAGGAAGTAGTGGGAGCGCATTACCTGCTTATGAACGGCTCGGTAAATTATTTTGAATTCAGCGTGGGCCTCGAACACATTGGTTTAGGTAATGTTTTACCCGGATTTTTGAGAATAGATTACATTATTTCGGCCTCCGATATTCGTTCACAAAACCGACAAGGACTGAGATTCGGAATAGGTTTTTAACTTTGCACATATTTTTTACCCATGAAAAAGATACTCAACTACATTAACGGAACACTTTCAGCCCCGGTTAGTGATTCATATATGGATAACTATAATCCTTCCATCGGGCAGGTGTATTCCCTTTGTCCGGATAGTGATGAACGCGATGTGGAAGCAGCTGTGCAGGCTGCGGCTAAAGCTTTTCCTGCATGGAGCAATATGCCGGCAGAAAAACGTTCACGCATTATGCTCCGTTTGTCTGAACTGATGGAAAAAAATCTGGAGAAGCTGGCTGAAGCAGAATGTGTTGATCAGGGTAAACCGTTGTGGCTGGCCCGCAATGGAGAGATGCCACGCGCGGTGAGCAATATCCGTTTCTTCGGAACGGCAATTGAACATTTTGCCAGTGAGTCGCATGCTATGGGCGACCATGCCATTAACTATACCTTGCGCACCCCCATTGGTGTGGTCGGTTGCATTTCACCGTGGAATCTTCCATTGTATTTGTTCACTTGGAAAATTGCACCTGCATTAGCTGCCGGAAATTGTGTGGTAGCCAAACCATCAGAAATAACGCCTATGTCGGCTTACCTGTTTTCTGAGTTGTGTATTGAAGCAGGATTACCTGCAGGAGTCCTCAACATTGTGCATGGACTGGGTCCCAAAGTGGGGGCAGCACTCACCGCTCACCCTGAGGTGAAAGTGATTTCTTTTACAGGCGGCACTAAAACCGGAGCTGAGATTGCCCGTGTGGCGGCACCCATGTTTAAAAAGCTCTCACTGGAATTGGGAGGTAAAAATCCCAACATCATTTTTGCTGATTGCGATTTTGATAAAATGCTGGACGAAACCCTGCGCTCTTCTTTTCTTAATCAAGGAGAGATATGCTTGTGCGGCTCCCGTATTTTTATAGAACGACCCATATACGAAAAATTCAAAACGGCTTTTGCCGATAAACTGCAACACTACAGCGTGGGAGACCCGCTTTATGAAAGCACTAAAATAGGTGCAATTGTTTCGAAGGCGCATTTTGAGAAAATTCAATACTACATTCAGTTGGCAAAGGAAGAAGGGGGCAAAATTGTATTTGGCGGAAGTGCTTTACAACCCGAAGGCCGTTGTGCCAGCGGTTGGTTTTTACAGCCTACCGTAATTGAAGGATTGGCGCATGACTGCCGCACCAATCAGGAAGAAATATTTGGTCCTGTAGTTACGCTCACTCCGTTTGATACCGAAGAAGAAGTATTGATGATGGCCAACAGCACACCGTATGGGTTGGCTTCAGTAGTGTGGACAGAAAACCTTACCCGTGCTCATCGAATGGCAGCTCAGATTAAAGCGGGTATTGTGTGGATTAACTGCTGGTTGCTGCGTGATTTACGTACGCCTTTTGGTGGAGTAAAACAAAGTGGAGTAGGCCGTGAAGGAGGATGGGAAGCGCTGCGCTTCTTTACTGAACAAAAGAACGTGTGTGTGAAATTGTGATTAAGACAGGCTGAAAATATTTCTGTGTATCCGTAGTTATTTTTTCTTACCCCTTATACAAATACCCTGTACCAAAACGGGCGTACCTTATGCCTTCAATGGGTTGTTGATAGAGGTAATACACATTGCCGGTATTGTAGATATATACCTCCAGTAACTTGAATGCATGAACCCGTATATCATTTCTTCCGTGATGTGTTACAAATACGAAGTCTCCTTTACAGCCTTCTAGATTCAACTTACCAAGATTTTCCGTGTAGGCCACTAATACATCAGCACGTCCGTCTATACTAATATCTCCCTGAAGTTTTGAAATCACCGAGAGTTGTTTGGCATCTACATGCAGGTAAATGTTATTGGACCCCTCATTGATTACTTTTACTGCATCCAGCAAAAGTAAATCAGAACCTGTGATAGCTGCATCCTGAGTAGTGCGCAACAGCGCGAGGTCGTGAACATTAAGTGTAATATTAGTACGTTGATTAAATTTACGTACCCAGTTGCATACGTTTTGGTTTTCAATAAACAATGTTCCGTTGTCAACATCGGTTATAATTTGCCCCAGTAAATTTCTTCCGGCAGTAACCGTTGCTGAAATGGGTTTACTCAAATCCCGGGTAATGTACACATCGGTAAACCCACTTATCTGAACAGTATTAAAATACTCCAACAGGCGGGTTTCCGTGCGCTCGGGGCCGCTGCTGGTTATGCAGTCGTCCAGTTGCTCCTTGTTACAGGATATACTGCCAAACAGGGCAAGTAAAATCAATAAGTATTTTACCGTCTTCATTTTTTAAATAAACTGTAGCCTGCAATCCATTCCACAAAATCGGCCTGTATAAAATGTGTTTTTAAATAAGAGCCCACATAAAAACCTTTGTACACATCAAACTTTAAACCCAATCGCTGGTAGATGGGTGCTTTTACTCTATAGGGATAGTAGGCATAAATCCCCAGCTGACTAATCATACTTACTCTGCCGGCTTTTAATTCATGACCTATGGTAACAGCTGCTTGTATGTTGTCAGGAGTTTTCGGACTGGTGTATTGGTTGCTGTCGGGAGTATCCAGAAAAAAATACGACTTGTCAAAAAACATATCAATACCGGCCATAAAAACGCTTCGCGAACTTACCTGCCGTTGTATGTTGTTCGATAAAATAAATACGTCAAACCTCCTGAATTTTCGGGTGCCCTGTTCTTTGTATGCCCAACCGCCAAATACATTGTATCCCCATTTTTTTTGTGCATCCTGTGCCAGGTGTGCGCTGTCCATTTTGGGTATGTCACGCACGTAAGGGTTGTCCCAAAAGTAACTCATGCCTATTGATGCAGTGGGGTAGTTGATGCCTAAATTGGGTAAACGCACATTGCCGCAGGAAAAATGCATCAAGCCCAATCCCGCATTTAGTTCAATGTTTTGATACAAACGGTGGTGATACATGAACATGCCTTGAAATGCCAGGTTGATAGGCGACCCGATGGTATTGTTCTGGTAATTGTCCTGTGCATCGTAGTACTTGGTAATGTAACCCAAACCCGCGCCCAGTTTAAAATTGAGTTCGGCATTTTTTTTACGTACAATAGCAAATTCCATTTGCGGTATTATTGACCAGGCTTTTCCGGTTAGTTGGGGTTTGCCAAAATCAGTGTACAATAGCGATACACTTACACGGGGCAGTTTGTATTTTATTTCCCAGGGGCTTTTCCCCAATGTTTTTTTGATAAACTGCAGTTCAAATGTATTGCCGGGGCCATATACGTTTTTGTTCTTGTCGCTGTGGGCCCATATAAATCCGGGTAAATCGTTGAAGGCAATGCCATAGGTTCCGTCAGTCAGAAATTTTTCGAGAAAGGTTTGTTGGGGTGCTATGGTATCCTCCTGTGCAAGTGCTTTACCTGCAAGTAGAAAGAAGTATATGAGTATGGATAACCATCGCTTTAGCATGTGGCGCAATTTAGTATTTCCTGCTGTATAATTGTAGCGTTTATGATACGTGTTTTGTTTGTTTGTCTGGGTAATATTTGCCGCTCTCCGCTGGCTGAGGGCATATTCCAACGTTTAGTAGAAGATGCACAACTTGCTGAAAAGGTGGCTTGTGACTCTGCCGGAGTTAATTCATACCATATTGGTGAAAAACCTGATGCCCGCATGATACGCACTGCCCGAAGTAACGGTATTGAACTTAACCATAGAGCCAGAGCATTTAAGGCGGATGATGCTGAAACATTTGATTACATTTTGTGCATGGATGAGGCCAACCTGTCCATGGCCCGAAGTATTGCAGGAGATGGCGTAAAAGAGCAACAAATTCAACTGATTCGCAACTTTGACCCTGATGCCCCGGGTGCTGATGTGCCCGATCCGTGGTACGGAGATATGGATGGCTTTCAGGAATGTTTTACTATTCTTGACCGCAGCACAAGAAATTTCTTTGAGTACATGTTAAAACAACACCGGTTATGAAATCAGTAAACATAACGGTAAGGGGTAAAGTGCAAGGGGTGTATTACCGCCAGAACACAAAAAGCAAAGCCACGGAGTTGGGGCTTAATGGTTTTGTACGAAATGAACCTGATAAATCAGTTTACGTGGAAGCGGAAGGAGAGGAGCAAGCTGTTGATGACTTGATAGCATGGTGCCGTAAAGGACCCTGGCTGGCCAGTGTAGAGGAGGTGATAGTAAATGAACAAGACGTTAAAGGGTTTGTTTCTTTTGAGATTTTGAGGTAGTAGAACTCAACACCCACCGTCAACGCGAGTCATGTACCCATGGCGTGGCGATCTCCTGATTGGAACGATTGTGCTCAACATTTTGGGGACTGCCGCGCTTCGCTCGCAGTGACGTTTTTTTTGATGTGGGCGGAATTCAACACCACCGTCATCGCGAGTCATGTACTCATGGCGTGGCGATCTCCCGATAGAACGATTGTGCTCCACATTGGGAGACTGCTTCGTTCCTCGCAGTGACATTTTCTTTTTGATGGTTGTATTTTTTTTATAGCTAATATGCTATTTAGTCTGGAATACAGCTTCTCTACCACTGTTGCACTTCATCGTACAAGTCTTTCCATTCAGGATTGTTAGAGTCAATTAATTTTATTTTGTTGCTTCTAGGTCCTTTTTTTATCTGCTTTTCTCTTGCAATTGCTTCTTCTATTGTATAAAACAGTTCATAGTGGACTAGCTTGTCAGTATTGTATTTTGCAGAAAATCCAGGATAGAGTTTGTTTTTGTGTTCGTACATTCTTTTTAGTAAATCTGATGTTACACCTACATAAAGAACTGTATGATGAATATTGGTCAGGATATAAGTTGCGCCACCTCTTTCCATACTTCGAAAATAATGAAATAATAAGTAACTGCTTCACACTTGGGGACTGCTTCGTTCCTCGCAGTGACGTTTCTTTTTAGTCAGACGAAACTCAACACCACCGTCATCGCGAGTCATGTACTCATGGCGTGGCGATCTCCCGATTGGAACGATTATTACTTATTTAGCTTCACCATTTCCTGTGCTATTTTTTGAACTTGTTTTTTGAGGTGTAGCGGAGATAGTACCCGACACTTATCACCCATCATCAGTATTTTTTGTATCAACTCGAAGTTGGGAATTAAGTGCAGTTCAAATACCACTTCTTTAGTGGTTGCTTTGATTTCTTTTTGTGAGTGATGTAGAGGCAAGGTGCGTAAATAACCCGCTTGTACCGGTGTTACAGCCAACTGTACGGGCTCCATTTTTCCTTCGTCAAACACCAGCCCGATTATTTTTTTGAAATTGGCCTTTACATCCAGTTGTGTATCCCGGTTAAATTTTTCTTTGGTCAGGTGCATGTGTACAATACGGTCGAGGCCAAAAGTTTTAAACTGCCCCTTATCGGAGGTGCGGCCAAACAGGTACCAGCGATGTTCATACTCTTTGAGTAAATAGGGTTGAAGCTGATATTCCTTTATTTCTTTACTGCCGAATTTGCGGTAAGTGAAATTTACCCAAACACTTTTTTTGGCCGCTGTAAGAATATCATTGATCCATTGCAATCCCTCCGGGTTGGTATCAGTTCCTAAATCAATGTAAGGCAGGTTGCTTTTATTAAATTGTTCACTTAGTGCAGTGCCGCTTTGTACCATATTCAAAAAGCGAAGGAAGCCTGACACATCAGACGATTCACTGTTGTTGATGTGGTAGTTGTTGTGTGGTTTGTTGTAACTTATTTCAATGCCAAACTCTTCACGTATGTGCTGTATGTCGCGCTGCAAGGTGCGGGGCGATATTTCAAAACCATGGCGGTTAAGGTGTTCTTTTAGTTGTGCAAAACTGGGTTGGAATGAACCCTGCAAAAGTTCAAGAATTAGTTGGTAACGTTTGATGGTGCCTTGTTGCGACATGCCTCCTTAATTTTAGCGCAAGATAAGAAAGACCGTGTTTAAGTGCTCAGGTGTTTATGTGTTTAAGGTATGGAATTCCTCATCAGGTATGCATTTCTGAAATCAGGACACTTAACCGGCTATTGCTTACCTTTGCCGCATGGAGACTTTCGAACTACATACCGAGTACATTCAACTCAACCAATTACTCAAAGCCATGAGCTGGTGCAACGATGGCGGACAAGCCAATGCCATGATTGACGATGGTCTGGTGTTCGTAAACGGACAACAGGAATTCAGAAGACGCAATAAAATTGTTGCGGGATATACTGTAAAACTGGGCAAACAAGAGGTGAAAGTAGTAAAGGCAGGGGAGTAACTTATTAAAGTTTATTTCTTTATTTCATTCGGATTTTTAGGGTCCGGCTTCTTTTTGTTGTAGTCTTCATTGGTTTTTTGAGTCATCATGCTACCGGCATCTTTGTTCACTGTTTGCTTTTTAATCTTTTTCATAGGGCATCAACTTAATTTGTTTGATACAAAGTTGCATATCACAATGCTGTGACTGCTATATAATTTCAGGGAATGTTTACATCATTCACACGTTTTTTTGCCCGTGGTTGGCATCCCTGCCAACCACCCGTATTACTTTATGTTTTAAATACGAACAATATATTGTTTTAAATTAAAACAATTTTTATCTTTGTATTTAGATATACACAACATGATTGCACAGGATGAATTAGGCAAACGAATAGCCTACTACCGTAATCTCAAATCCCTTTCGCAGGAAATACTTGCCGAAAAAATGGAGCTTACCCGCACCGCCATTACCCAAATGGAATCAGGTAAACGTATGGTTTCCGCTATTGAATTGGCCAGGCTCTCGGCTGTGCTCGGGTTTAATATTCATGAGGTGATGGCTACTTCGTTTAAGCCTGAACAATTGGAAACCGAAACAAATACCTCTTCAAAAGAAACTCGAATAGAGGTGCCCAAACTTAAAACAGCCAAATTTAAACAGGTGCTACTCTACATTCTGGAGCGTTGTGCCGGAAAACCCAACGTAGGCGAAACCCTTTTGTACAAATTGCTTTACTTCTGCGATTTTAATTATTATGAACTGTACGAAGAACACCTTACAGGAGCAGTGTACCGTAAACTACCCTACGGGCCTGTACCGCAAAAACTGAATGTGCTTATTGCGGATATGATGGAAAAGGGAGAATTAAAAAAGTTTAAGGCCAAATACCACAACTTTGAACAGACCCGCTACCTGCCTTTAATAAAACCCGACCTTACCCAACTGAATGGTGCCGAAAAAGAAATGATTGATCGGGTAATAGAACAATACAGCGACTGGAGCGGAGCAGCCATCAGCGAATACTCGCACAAGGATATGCCCTGGAAAGCCACTAAAGAGGGGGCAGTAATTAATTACGAACTGGCCTTTTACCGCGAGCTCCCCTTCTCGGTAAGAACCTATGATGAGGAGTAAGCATGAAGTTTATAGAACTGTCTGAATTTGAAAGGGACCTCAAGAAACTGCTCAAACGGTTTCGCACACTGGAGGATGACCTGAAAGTTGTGAAACAGGTGCTTGCTGTGGCTCCCGATGCCCGACCGCCTTTTAGTTATGAAATTGACGGACTTGGCCTTAGCACTTGTGTTATTAAAGTAAAAAAGATAGCCTGCAAAGCACTTAAAGGAAAAGGAAACCAAACCGGTTTGCGGTTAGTCTATGCCTGGTTGGAACAGGAAGGAAAAATTATCTTGATTGAATTATACTACAAAGGAGATAAAGAAAACGAAGACAGGGAACGGATTTTTAAACACTTGAAATAAAAACTGTACAGGCCGAAAGGATTGCTCCGCAGCTCCTCGTTTCTAAAAGTACAATGAGGATTTCTTTTTGTCTTTAAAGTGGTTTTGAAGTAATTGTGTCAGAAATGCTGACACTTTTGTGAATTTTATAAAAAGGAGTACACATTTTTTAGATTCTCACTCATCTGATTTTTAGGAGTACATGCAAAAACTTTCTATCATTCTTCGTAGTAATAGGAATAGTCAATGCCTTTCATAAACATTTCCCTGTCGTTTATTTTATTGTTGAGAGCACTTTCAATTACATGCTTTAATACACTGCTATCAACTGTGCTAATAATCATAGCATTCATATAATTGTCTTTTTTTATTTTGCTCCAGTCCACGCATTTTTTCAGGTGTTTTTTAAGCATCATGTCCAGCCATATCCGTGTACTTCTGCCATTGCCTTCCATAAAGGGATGTGCCTTGTTCATTTCGACATACTTTAAGATTATTTCTTCGAGTGTGCTTTGTGGCATGGCATCTAATTCTTGTAATGTGCTCTTTAAGTGCTGAGCATAAACAAACCTATAGCCTCCTTTTGATATGTTTTTATCTCTGATTTGGCCGGCAAAATCATACAAGCCACCAAACAGATAAGCGTGTATTTGTTGCAACCCCTTGGTGGTACCCACTTCAAACTCATTGATTAAATTGCTCTCAAACAATGTGTAGGCCTTCTTTTTACTTTGCCCGTCAATGCTGGTATCACTGTAGAGAAACCAGTCTAAAAACTTCATGGCCCTGTTGTTGGGGAAACTTTTGGCTAGTGCTGTTATACCATCACCATCCAACATATCAGCCAAACGTTTTTTGCCATCCGGGGCCAAAAACTTCAACTGGGTAGTGGCACTAACCACTTCACTATTCTCTTTCTTCAGCTTAGCCTTTAGGTATTTCCAATAATTTCGGGTTTTGATATAATCGGGTTCTTCGTTCAAAATGCCCACAACATCCAATACCGAAAACCACCATTTAGACCGTTCATCGTCCCAAACAGCTCTCACTTCGCGGTCATTAAAAAAACGGATGGATATTTTTAACTGTTCTTTTGTCATTTTCTATTAGCCTCAAAGTAAGGAATAAAAAACAACATTTCGATACTTGGGCTGCCTTAAGTTAATAGAATTAGAAGGTTAAGTGTAATTGTGCACTTATCTTATGCATATCATGAAACTAATGTATTATTACTACATTACACCTTTTGGTTCGTTTATATTGTACTAGTTAATGCTATTGGTGGAAGACACGCTTAGCATACGCGCTAGTTGGGTTAAAAGAAAGGGTTGTAAATATTCTTCAATCAATACCCCGTCTGGCCTACGGGCAATGGAAATGCCTAAGTTTGGGGAAATCCTTCTTTCCCCAATAACTTGCTAAACGCCTTTTTGTAGTTTTTCTTCCGTGAATTTTATTCAATTCTTTTTATTAATTCAATAAAGCATTTCGCAACATCTTTTTCATTAGGTATTGGTCTGTATGCTAAAGCGGATAATTCAGTTTGGTATTTTACTTTCAATTGATTCCAAATAGATGAAAAGTTATTTACCAAGGGAGAATCAGCTATCACTTTACTTTGCCAGTCTTTGGGTTCTTCAAATAGTTCTCTATCGTGTTGCAGAATGGCATCAAATTGTTTCTTAAACGAATCGGATGCTACAAATGCAGCACATTCAGGATTCTGCATTAGGAAATAGAGGTCGTAAAAATGACGAATCTTATTTGAAATGTTTTCAACAGTATTTTCCTCAAACGAAAACCGAATCAATGAAACCAGTTTTTCCATCAAGGTTTGTTCTTTGTTCAGCACATTTATTTGAAAGGGGTGGAGGTTGTATTGTTCTATGTGTTTTTTGTTTCCGGTTTGATGTAAAAAATCAAATACAAAACTTTGAATGGTAAGCCGCTGAAACGGAAAAGGATTGGCAAATGAATTGACCTCCACAATTAGTTTATTGTTTTGGTTGTTTTTATCTGTACTCCCATACTCAAAAACCGACTTTCGGAAACGAGAACCTTTGCTGGTGATGCCAGCCATTTGCAACTCGGTTAAATCAGGAGTAATTTCTTTTTCAATCTTTCGAATGATGGTTTTAATTTCATTGCCTGTTTTGTTACTTTCATTTATGATGGCAATATCTACATCTTCCGAAAATCGTTCAATCAGATTGTATCCTTTTGATAACGATGTGCCGCCTTTAAAAACTGAATAGTTAACATATTGGCTTGTTGCCAAACGGCCCAATACTAATGTTATCCAATAATCTTTTTCTACAAAGGCTAATGGGATGCTCAGATGCAAGGAAGCGCTAAGCAACAGATCTTTGAAAATAATATGATCCTTGTGTAGTATCATTCAATATTCCACTTTTTGATAGTAGGCAGTTCTGTTTCTTTTATGCTCAAATTTATTTTCGTTAGTGGGTTAAGGCTATTTTTTAACTCACTCAAATCCATTTTTAGGTTTAAATTTTCTAAAATAGCTCCAAGCAATGCCCTTGTTCTGGCCGGATAATACAAAGCATATTGAACTATTTCATTTTGCTCTTTGGCAGATAAGGCTTTAATTATAAAACTCATTCGCTTTACAGCCTGTAAAACCGAACAATCCGGTATTTTTTTAATATCTTTTAGAGCATCCAAAAAACCTAATAGTTTATAGTTTTCCTCTTTTATATCTACATAACTTTTTACTGAGCTTACTTGTAGCGACCCTTGATTTATTTTGATTGGATTTTTCATTGTGGCAATTTTTATTTTAAAAGCCATTTGTGTGGTTAATCCCAATGTGTTGTATAATGAGAAACCTGTTTCATAAGCTACTCGTTTCCCATCCTCAAATAAGTACCTTTCCAATATGGCATTGCTATCAGGTCCTAATTCTCCAAATACGGTTTTACGTGGAATATAAAACACACCTTTGGATACCTTTTTTATAGTACCGTTTTTTTGCAAACGTTCCAAAGCCTTGGCAGCACTATAAAAATCAGCAGCCCCGATGCCCAAATCGGCATAGCCAAAAGGTTGACTTTCGGGAATGCGGTCAATGGAATTTCGTATTTGCTCAGCTACTTTCATATCACAAAGATAATATTTTTGAGGCAAATGTCAAGTTTTTGGCGTAATAAACTTGACATTAGGACTTTATTCAACAATCGGGAGCAGTTCTTTTTTAATCTCTCATAAGAGAAGTTGAGAAAGTTCTTGATTTACTTTTACAAGTTCTTTACTAGTGAATGCTTTGCTTCGATACAACTAAGAAAATGCCGCGTGTTTTTATTTTAACCAAATCGAGTTGTAGCTCCTGTTCCTGAACCATTGCAACCAAATTCGACAATCTATCATGTAAGCGAATAGCGCGATTTTTATTCAGTACATTTTTTAACCAAGATTGGGTAGTGGCACTAAGCACTTCACTATTCTCCTTCTTCAGCTTAGCTTTTAGGTACTTCCAATAGTTACGCGTTTTGGTGTAGTCGCTTTCTTCGTTCAAAATGCCCACAACATCCAATACCGAAAACCACCATTTGGCATACTCATCGTCCCAAACAGCTCTCACTTCGCGGTCGTTAAAAAAACGGATGGATATTTCAAACTGTTCTTTTATCATTTTCTATTAGCCTCAAAGTAAGGAATAAAAAACAACATTTCGATTGGTGGAAGACACGCATAGCATTCGTTAGTTGGGGCAAAAGAGGATTAATATGGGGAATTACAGAGAAAGCGGCTTAACACCTTCCTTCGAAACACGATAACATTTAAAGTCAAGTTCATTTGTGACTGGAAAATCTTCCCAAACAACTATAAATACGTCTGTATTCTCTTCAAGTGTATCAATTGCAAATTTCGCATAGAGAATCTTTAAGTCCAGCGTTTCATTAGGTTTTGGTTTGGAAATATTGCGGGTAATAAATATTTTGGTTGGCTTTGTAGCAACCAGAAGCTTATCAAAATCTGTTTTAAAACCTCCAATATCGGTATTACTAATCTCACTTTCCAAAACCAGCTCTACCGCTTTCATTGCGTACAATCCATCATCGTTCTTTGCACCCATGCGAAACCATACCATATCAAACAACCATTCACCTTCCTCAAAGCCTTTTTTAGAGTTTGCTACACTATAATTTAATCTAATACCTAAATTACCGACAATTTCATACAATTTATCTGTCCATTGACCACGCCAATTATTTCCTTTAGATAGTTTAATCTCACGAAAAATCTGTTGGTTTAAAATCAGTTCCGTCAATATTATATTTTCTATATTTTGCATTAACTACTTTAATAGATTTTCACATCTAAACTATGAAATTGATACACATCCTAACAAGCTGGATAAATTGCCAACTGCTACTTATTTTTTTACTCTCTCGAAGAAATAAATTATATGCGTTTTCTAGGGAACCAAATTCTTTCGTTAATTTCCATTCTGAATTGCAATTCATTTATTAAGCTTTTGCAATTCTCTTGTATTTGATTGTATGTTTTTTCAATTCCCTTGGAATCAAATTTGTTTTCTATAAAATAGCTTAGCATTTGAATGTCAAATGATGCAGACCTAAGCCAGTTGACCTCTTGCTTAAATCCCATTACTGCTAATACTTTTGTTTGCTCCATAAATTTCTGAAGGAGTCTTTTATCTATCTGCATAGTTTCACAACTACCAAAATAGATAACTACACCTTCGCACTTTGTACCCAATATTTTGGCTAAACTTTCAAGTGTAATATTTGTTTTACCAACTTTTATTAAACCTTTATCACCATGAAAGGCAAGATATAAAATAGGGTATTTAGAATGGAATGCCTTTGTTTTCCACCTTTCAATAGAAAACGTAAACTCTTCAACTGTCCCGCTACGATGGTGAATGTAGGGAAGACCCTCAATTCTATTAATCAATTCTAATACGGGATATACGGACGTTTTATCGCGATGATCACCATACCAGAAACCTTCAATACAGAATACACCTTTCATAATTATTTTCCTTTATTTTATAATCAGATTATTTATTTCCTTAACACTAGATAGCCATATATCGCCTCTAACTAAAGGATGATAAAAATACAGATATTCATTATCATTTTTCGCAAAGCCGTAAATTTTAACGTCTTCAAAACCACTCAATGTGTATTTTATTCTTTCAATAACTTCTTTAAATATTTCCTTACATCCCCATGCTATCAAAACAGCTTTGGGATTAGGAGCGTATTCTTTAATTATATCCGCTGTACTTTCCATAGATTTAAAGTTTGTGTAATCTTTATCTCCACTTCTAAGTTTAGTGCTATTTGTCTCACATTTATCAATTAGGTTTAGAATACAAGCGTATTTCAATTCCTTGAACTCCATGAACTCCCATATTCTATCCTGTGTTATATCTGGTTCGGCACATAAAAATTTATCGCAATGATTAATGGTAATGTCCTTGTAACTTTTTAAACCTTTGGGCCGAGAACCACCAGGATTCATCATTATTACTAATAAATCAGGTGTGTTTCTTTTTGAGTCATTTTTGATATAAAGTACCTTTCTGCAAATAGTACTAGTATCCTCTTTGATGTAATACAATCCTTCAAATTTTGGTGGTTTAAAATTAGCTTTTTTCATACTCAAGCAATTTATGTGAACAGCCTGTTCTTAAAACTTTGAGTAATCTTCTTTCTCGAGTAAATGTAAAAGTGCGAATATCGGACTTGTAACATGTGTGATGCCAAATTCCCTTAGTGCTGTTGGACCTTGATTATATAAGATTGAATTTGATTGATAGGCACTTATTCCTTTTAAAATTTTGTCAAATGGAACGGGTGTATTATCACCTGTTTCACGAGTTACCCAAACAGCATTTTCTGTCTCTCTGATATAACCAAAAGAATTATAACCTTCCACTTGTGCTTTGCCATTGTCTTTTAGGCGTTGAAGAATTTTCCCCAAAAGTATTCTTGAATCCATAGTATTTATACTTACTCTTTAACCGGCTTTTAAATCTCAAAACAAAATTCAGCTGTCACCTTTCCTGAATGTAGGTTGGTGTCTCCAATGTAGGATAGTAGATTGTGCGATAGTCAAATTCAAAATATTCACCTCCGGGATGTTGTGGCTCGCCAAACCAATCTAAGTTTAACCAACATTTTCCGTCATCATCTACCCAATAATGAATTTTGAATTGGTCGGTTCTATAGAGTGCGTTAATTTTATCTGTTATTCCTTGCATATCTTCTTCTTTCTCTGTAGCCAATATCTCAGTAAAAGCATGGCCTCCTTCGTTATTATACGCAAATGAAATTCGGGCATCACCTCCAATACTTTCAATTAATGCGGCTAATAAGATGGCGAAGTCGTCACAATCACCTGCTAAACCATTGTTAATTGTACGGCTGGCAGACCTTAAATTCTCCATTTTATCTGAGTCGTTTACATATTTCCAGTTGCTCACAATGTAATCGTAAATCTGGCATACCTGGGCAACATTGTATTCATCCGGAAATTGAGAGGCTAATCTAACAGCATAGTCGTTTGTTACTTCATTTGATACGTCAACAGCCTTAATCAATTCATTCAAATTCTTATCGCATATCTCTGTATTGGAGGTAATCTCTATTGCAGCTTTAGTGCTGCTGTGTTTAGTGTAATACTTATAACCGGAATAAAACAGTACACCAAAAAATATGGAAAGATATAATGTTGTATTTGATTTCTTAGAAGCTTGTTTCACTCTGCTGTCCATTTCAAATTCATTTGAACAGTTGGGACAGGTAAATTTAATGTGTTTCCCTATTGGAATACGTACCTTTTGGTTGCAGTTGGGGCAGCTAATAACTGTTTTATTTTCCATATACATTCTGATTGATGCTTCTTGTGTGGCTTATCAGTAAAAGTTTAAACTCCAACAGGTAATTTCCCTGCCTTGTACTCAATGCACAAAACGATGATGAGGTAGTGCGATAAATATTTCATAGTATAAAATTAATTAAACCTGTTCAAAAAACTTCACAGCAAATTCACAAAAGGCAATGATGGTATCTTTGTCTAAATCGAATTCTTTGCGGTTGCCCAAGTAGTTGCGGCTCTCGGGGGTTATTTCTTTGCCTTCGCTCAGTTCTTTGTAGGTAACACACTTGATGTGCTTTTTGGAGACCACAATAAAAAAAGCATTCTCCCACGCGTAGTCTTTGGGCAAGTCTTTGATAGAAAATTTCTCAGC
>JAGPCK010000124.1 GCA_018058135.1 Bacteroidia bacterium
TTTTGTTCGAAATAAGCGTTTACGTCCTGCTTAATAGAATCAAAGAATGCGCTGTCCTTGTTAGTAAAAGTGATTTTAGCCAATGTCGTTCTTTTTTTGCACAAGATACACATTTGGAAGCATATGACGCAATTAACTTTTGCAGGTTATCCCGCAATGGTGGATATTTAGCCTGAAAATGCCTGATAAGCATGAGTATATTTGTTTACAATGAACGTACATTTTATCAGTATTGGAGGTGCAGTAATGCACAATATGGCATTGGCATTGAGGCAGAAAGGGTACACCGTATCAGGTTCTGATGATGAAATTTTTGAACCCGCTTTGTCAAGGCTCAGGAACAGCGGTATTTTACCGGAATCAATTGGCTGGTTCCCTGAAAAAATTCATTTCGGATTGGATGCTATTATTCTGGGTATGCATGCCCGGAAAGACAACCCCGAGTTGTTAAAAGCACAGGAAATAGGATTGAAAATCTATTCATTTCCTGAGTACATGTACGAACAAACCCGCAACAAAAAACGTCTTGTGGTGGGCGGAAGTCATGGCAAAACTACTACTACAGCCATGATGCTGCACGTATTGAAGCAATGCGGACGAAAATTTGATTATCTGGTGGGTTCTCAACTGGAAGGTTTTGATACCATGGTCGGGCTCTACGAAGACAGTGACATTGCTGTTTTTGAAGGAGACGAATACCTTACATCCCCCATTGATTTACGTCCTAAATTTCATGTGTACCATGCTGATGTGGCCATAGTAACAGGTATTGCCTGGGACCATATCAACGTTTTTCCAACTTTTGAGGGGTATGTGGAGCAGTTTGCCATCTTTATGCGGCAAATTCCGGCAAGTGGAAAATTAATCTGTTTTGATGAAGACACGCACCTCAAACAAATAGTGCAGCATAACACACTCGATGCGGAAGTGCTTTGGTACAATGCTCCCGAATATAAAGTGGAGAACGGTATTACCACCATCAAAACGGATCAGGGTTGGATAGAACTTAAAATATTCGGTAAACACAACCTGCAAAATATGCAGGCAGCCCGTTTGGCTCTCAACCAAATTGGCATATCGGATGAACAGTTTTACAACGCCATTGCTTCCTTTAAAGGAACGGCCAAACGTTTGGAGTTGTTGGATAAAAATGAATCAACAGTTGTATACCGTGATTTTGCACATTCTCCATCTAAAGTAACCGCTACAGTTGATGCGGTTAAGGACCAGTTTCCTGAACGCAAACTGGTGGCTGTTTTTGAGCTCCATACCTTCAGCAGTCTGAATAAAAATTTCCTTTCAGAATATAAAGGCGCCTTGGATAAAGCCGATGTAAAAATAGTTTACTTTAATCCGCACACACTTGAACTCAAACGCATGGAAATGCTCTCAGACACACTTATTAAAGACCATTTCGGAGCCGATGTAAAGGTGTTGAATGATTCAGCTCAACTGGAGCAAATGCTGCGGGGAATGGACTGGAGCAACACCAACTTATTGCTCATGAGTTCAGGCAATTTTAACAACACTAACCTTAATGTTTTGTCAAACTAAACACTATGCAAATCAACCTTAAAAGACCACTCATTGTTTTTGATTTAGAAACTACGGGTATCAGTATTTCCAACGACCGCATCATTGAAATGTGTACTATCAAAGTATTACCTGATGGCAAAGAAGAAATACGCACACAAAGATTTCACCCGGGTATGCCCATACCTCCGCAGTCTACCGCCATTCATGGTATTAAAGATGAAGATGTAGCTGATGCCCCCCGTTTTGCCGACAAAGCCAAAGAGATTGCAGAGTACCTGAAAGGTTGTGATTTTGCAGGTTTCAATTCCAATAAGTTTGATTTCCCCATGTTGGTGGAAGAGTTTTTAAGGGCAGGAGTGGAGTTTGATGCCGACAATAGGAAATTTATTGATGTGCAACGCATCTTTCACACCATGGAGCAACGCAATCTGGTGGCTGCATACAAATTTTATTGCAGCAAAGAGCTGACGAATGCTCACTCTGCAGAAGCTGATACTGCTGCTACACTGGAAGTGTTAAAAGCACAATTGGAACGTTATGAAAACCTGAAAAACGACATTGATTTTTTACATTCCTTTTCCGGTCAGTCATCCAATGTTGATTTAGCGGGCAGAATGGTATATGATGATAAGGGACGTGAGCTGTTTAATTTTGGCAAGCACAAAGGAAAGCCTGTACAGGATGTATTTAAAATGGAACCTTCTTACTACGAATGGATGATGCAGGGAGACTTCCCTTTGGAAACTAAACGCAGACTCACACAAATAAAACTGCGTGCGTTTAATGCCAAGTGATTAATGTATGACAATTTTTTGATAAGTTGTTGATGTTGGAGTGACGATTTTTAACAAGAAAATACTTTTAGCAAAATCAAGCTGAAGCTGGTGAATACCCGCCTGCTTATATACAACTTCTTTAAGTAACTTTCCTTCTGATGAAAATATAGAAACAAGAGTGTTCTCTTTTGAAGTGTTCAGCATTATGTAATCTTTTGAAGGATTTGGATACACTGAAAATTCGGACCGAGTTTCATTGTGATGTTCAATTCCTGTAGTTATAGACTGATCATCACAGGTAGCACCATATTTCTCTCCCCAATTTATTTGCCACCATACACTGGAGAACTTATAATTCCCTGAAGTGAAGCATCTGAGAGTGCACACATCTGCAGATAAAAAATATATATCTACAGGAATCCCAATGAAGAACTTTCCTTGGTTTTGCTCATCTGATATTATTTTCTCTGTCAATCTGGAGTTGAAAGGGTTGGGTTTTACTAAAAATGGGACTTCAGATGAATCAATGGAGTAATGAAAATGTACCGTTTTTAACTTCTCATCAGAAATAGCGTTTTGAAGA
>JAGPCK010000078.1:0-6409 GCA_018058135.1 Bacteroidia bacterium
CGCCATTCAAAGGCATTTTCATAAATCTTGTTGGATTCTATATCATCTCTTTCTTCTTCTAACTTTTGCAGTTTTTCAATTGCTTTTTTATAATCATTAATTAGCTTCTTGTTTTCCTTCTCACCCCATTGTTTTTTGGTATTTATCTCAGTAGATAGCTTATCTACCTTGCCTCTAGCAGCTCTTATTGTTTTCTTGAAAGGGTTATCAATATTACTTCTGAAATCCGATTTAATGTCGGCAATCAGTCGTTCCATTTCTCTTTTCTGTTCCTTGCTTTCAGCATTACGGTATGTGTCAACTGCAATACGATACATATCTATACTCCATTTGCCTTTGCTCTTTTTTAAGGCTTGGCTCAAATCGGCATCCATTGAAAAACGGCTCACTAAAGAGTTTCCACATTTGATGTTGATGTCAATATTCGGAAGTGTTTCCAATTCGGTGGCGTTCTTGTAATAAGCATTTTTCAAAAGCTCAATCCACAAACGCAAACGGCAAATTTTTACCGAGTTGGAATTGATGTCCACACCGAAAAGGCAGTTTTCAATAATGGTTTGCTTTTCGTGAAAAAGCATTTCTTGTATGCGTTGGCTTTCCTTGTTGTTTGGGTTGTAGTCGAATAGTTCGCCTTCTTCGTCTGTTACAATTAGTTCATCATTTACAACTTCCACCTGATATTCCTTCAGGCGTTTTCCGTCACGATCTTGCAGAATTTTCAAGTCGTTTTTTACGGCAATCATTTCATTAAGTGCCGAAACTAAAAAGTGTCCTGAACCAACGGCAGGGTCGCAAATCTTGATGCTGTTTACTATTTTGTTAGCTTCCTTCCGGTCTTCAATTTTATCGTAGAGTTCTTCAATGTCTTTGCAATTCCATTTTTTGGTTTCGTTGAATTTTTGAACCACCGCTTTGCGGATGGTTTCACGGCACATATACATGGTGATGAAACCGGGAGTGAAAAACGAACCGTCTTTGTAGCCGTTTATCTTCTCGAAGATTAACCCGAGAACCGAAGCGTTAATAAGCGTTTTGTTGTCTTCCTGAATTTCTTCTCCGCCTTCTGCTCCAAAATCGTAAGCATCTAAAAACTCAAATAAATATTGAAGTGTGGAAATATTGCCTGTTCGTTTTTTGCCTTGCTGGTCTTTCAACACAGTTTGCGAAAAAATCGGAATGGTTTTATCGTCTTTCAGGTTGCTGATAAACAAAGTAACCTGCTCAATGTCGGTAGGCTCGAAAAGTGATGAGTTTAGATATGGAACTTTTTCAAATGCTTTTTTTACATCATCGTTTCTGTCTTTAAACTTACGAGCCAATACCTGAAAAAACAAACTGTTCAGGTCGTCATAGTTTTTGATTTTGTCAAGATTGAGAAACGAAAAGGATTTGTCGCCTTTGTGATAGGTGATGAGTTGGGCTTCCAATAACTTCAAAAATAAAATGCGGTTTATCCAGGTAATGGAAAGTTCAAGTGCCACATTAAAAAGTCTTTCCTGTTGTGTGTTGCCGAATTGGTTTGGTTTTTCAAATCTGCTCAGTTTATCTAAGCTGTCAAGCTGAATGATAGCATCTTCGAGAATTGTTCCTGTGTGTCTCTCACCTTCTTTGTTTCGGTCTATAAGTTTTTTTTGGGTTTCTGTCAGACCAATAATGTGCAATAATTCGCTGTAAAAGCTTTTATCAAGGCTGTTGCTGTCGTTGGCAAATGGAAGTTTTAATAGATGCTCAGGCGATAGCAATTTGAATAAAGCAATCAGCGAATTGTCGTCCGCCTTATCAGCATTACGAAGTGGCCTTTGATAATCCTGAATATTGAAGTATGTAAATTCAATTTCTGTGGTGATTTCTGCAATAAAAGGCTCGGCAATTTGTTTGTAGAAAAAATCGGTTTTTGTGTCTGCCAAACGTCCGCCTTCAAATTCCGTAAATTGTTTTACAAAGTTTTTATTTTGGGCAAAAAGTCTGTCGAATAGGGTAGCGTCAAAAATGAACCATTCGTTAATGTTGGTAGCTACCAAATGTTTTACTTCAAGATTTTTATGTGTTATTCTTTCTCGTAAGTAGTAAAGCACTAATTCCTGAAACGCTTTAGCGTTCAGTTTTTTAGTGGTTATCATTTCTGCTTTATTGGTCGGCTTTTTTGCCTCAATGATAACACCAACAGAGTTTTTAGCCGTGTTGCCATTATGAATAACAAGGTCGTTTCGACCTTTGGTATTTATAAAATGGTTTGGGTCGTAATAGGTCTTCTTTAAAAAGTCAATGACAAGGTTTTTATGAAACTCTTCGCTTTCGGTGTCATTTGTCCTATCGAGTAAAGCAATTAGATTAGTCTTGAAACCTTCAATTTCAGCCCTGTTCGGTTTTACTTTTAAAAAGGCTTTGTTCAGTGCCTTTCTTGGTTTCAATTCTTTTAACTCCATCTACAATTTTATGTTCTTTTTTCAGTCGGTTAAGATAAGTTTTTATGTCGAAATGGTGTCAGTGCGTAGGCAAAAAACGGTGTCTTATTCTATGTGTAATAAATTCATAGGCTTAAAATTTTAGAATTTTACCCTTAGCTACTTTATCCTTGTTACTCAATGTATAAAAGTAAACTCCTTTGTTCCAATCTATGGTTGTAATTTTCTTGCTATTCTGTGCTGAGGTTTCAAGTATCACTTTACCGCTTACATCAGTAACTTTAAGCTCATATTCTCCCTGTTCGGTTAACTCAAAAATTACTTGCTCAGTTGTTGGATTAGGATATACCCGATGGGGTACACTTTGTATTTCTTGCTCACCGGTGGCAAAAGGCCAAGAGAAATTACCAAGGCTATCGAATTTCATGAGCAGCATACTATTCTGCCAGTCGTACTCAAGACGATTTACTTTTGCTGTAAGCAAATAGCCACTATCAAGTGTTTTAATCATACAAATGTGCCCAGATGCATGAGCATCGTATCTAAGTACATTATTATACAGTGCAAGTAAATCTTTGGTAACTGTAAACCTATATAAAACTTCATTTAACTGAGTATTATACTTGACCACCTCCAATTGTTCTTCTCTATTGGTATATACAATTAGCAGGTTATCATCAGACAATGAAGCAATAAGTGGCGCATTAGCAAATGTAAGGTAAGGTGAATACGTATAAAATGTTCTGCCTATGGTATCCAGTAACACACTTGCTCCGTTGTTTTTAACCAATTGAATGTATGTGGTGGCATCGTTATCGTTTGTTAAATGTAAAGACCAAGTGGTATTACCAATTTTTGCAGTATCAAAATCCCATCCTTTACTAGCAAATTGCTTTGTATAGTTAGTGTCTGTTAATAAATAATATACACACCCTGTTCCATAATCATTATTCTTTATAAATGTCCCACTTGATGAAATTTCCACACCAAAACTTGCCCATTTACCAATATGAGTGCCGGCATACACACAACCTACCACCATATATGTAGAGTCTACTTTTTGAAACGTACCAAAAGGGGTAAAAAAACTTATCGGCTTACCATTTCCATCTAAGTAACTGTAAGGATTAATCTTAGTAAATGTTTGCTGCGCTTTTGTAGTTGAAATGCAAACAAACGCACATAGTAGAGAAAGAAATATGTGTTTCATCATTTTTCGGCTATTATGGTTTTGTTATTAACAAAAGTACCTGCGCTTGTATGAGAAATTACTTTCAAGAAGTAAATACCTTTAGGTAAGGGTAACGTGCTAATTTCACCTCCATTTTTACCATTTATAGTTTGAATGAGTACAATTTTGCCTAAAACATCATACAAGGCTACCTCCATAGAGAAAATTATAGTTTTCTTATCTTCAAACGAAACCTCGTAACTCAATGTGCTCTTATTGGGGTTAGGGAAAGCAGCCATATCACTCAATGGACTTCTTCGTGCTACTTTACCAGGCCCCAGTTCACCATACAATCCACCATTGTTTAAAGGCACGTTCCAAAAACAGGTATTGTCACTAAAAGCAGTATCTTGTTCTATGCGAGGCAAATTCATCTGTCTAAAATTTCAGTAACTTACCATTCGTCACTTTGTACTTGCTGCGTAGGGTGTAGAAATAAATTCCGTTACTCCATGTATCGGTATTTATGGTTGCGTTGTTTGTTATGCCTGCATTATATAACACTTGCCCACTGACAGTAGTTACAATAAGCTCATATTCTCCCTGTTCAGTTAACTCAAACGTTACTTGCTCACTTGTAGGATTAGGATACACTCGATGAGGTATACTTTGTACTTCTTGCTCACCGGTGGCAAAAGGCCAAGAGAAATTACCAAGGCTATCGAATTTCATGAGCAGCATATTATTCTGCCAGTCATAGTCAAGGCGATTAATTTTTGAAGCAAGTAAATATCCATTGTCAAGTGTTTTAATCATACAAATATGGCCAGAGGCATTCGCATACCTAAGTACATTATGTAATAATGACAAAATTTGAGGTGTAGCATTAAATCTATAATCTACTTTATAACTATGCGTATTGTACTTTACTACCTCTAACTCTTGATTTCTATTAGTATATACTATCAGCAGGTTGCCATCTGCTAATGGGGCAATCAATGGTGCCTCGGCAAAGCGCAGATAGCGCGAGTAAGTATAAAAAGTTTTACCTATGGTATCGAGCAATATACTTGCCCCATTGTTTTTAACCAATTGAATGTATGTAGTGGCATCGCTATCTTTAGTTAAATGCAGGGTCCAAGTGGTGTTGCCTATACTAGCAGTATCATGGTCCCATCCTTTACTAACAAATTGCTTTGTATAATTAGTGTCTGCTAATAAGTAATATACACAGCCTGTACCATAATCATTGTTTTTTACATACTCACCATAAGTAGAGATTTCAGTACCAAAACTTGCCCATTTACCAATATGAGTGCCGGCATATACGCATCCAACAAGCATATAACTTGAATCAGAATTTTGAAAAACGCCAAAAGGAGTAAAGAAAGGCTGATACCCGGGATTCTGAACAACAATATATGTTTTAGAAAACGTAAATTGGCTTTGAGGTAAGGCTATCGAAGGAAGTAGTAATAATGCCAAAATAATTATTCTGCTCATAACATTATTTCATTATAATGATTCTTTGAAATGCTGTAAAAGTTCCTTTTGAAGTGTAAGTAATGCACCTCAAATAATAGACCCCGCTGGATATCTCTTTTGTGCTTATGCTACCCGAAGAACCCTCTCCATTTTCAGTTATAATTGTTTTACCCATTGCATCCAACAGTACAGCATCAAATTGCTTTGCTTCTACTTCTTTATCTGAATATTGCACATCAAAAAATAAGTTGGATGCTGTTGGATTAGGATGTGAGGCTAAGTAGCTTATTGGTTCTTCTTGTACTGGCCTTTTGCTTACTTTACCAGGCCCCAATTCACCATATAACCCGCCATTGTTAATTGGTATGTTCCAAAAACAGGTATTGTCGCTAAAGGCGGTGTCTTGTTCTATGCGAGGGGTAGCATTGTAATCGCTAAAGTTGGTAAACTGTTGCCCCAATGCTAAGTTATAGCGGTGTATTCGTTTTAATAGTTGATAATGAAAATACACAAAACCATTTAAACGCATATTTGGGCCTTTGGCTGTATCATTATAGTAGGCATTACCTGCAAACGTATTTCTAAATTGTTCCTCAGCATTTTTTAAAGTTCTGTTTTCACCAACTTTTGGTGTTAAAAGCCAGTAACCTAAATAGTGGTCTGCTGTATCACCTTTGTCAAGACACAACGAATCATAATCTGAACAACCTGCTTGAGCATAAAAAATAGGATATACCCTTGTTATACTATCTCCTGCATAATAATGTTTGTGCCTGTTGCCAAACATCATTGTTCTGTATGATTTAAAGTGATCTTGCCAAGCAGTTGGGCTATAATTTACTCCTTCATATGGGCTATCATCATGCCCACCAATAGCGTTCAACAAATCTGGGCAACCACAGTGCGAGACTGTATCTGACTGACAAGCGTTTCCATTAAACAACCAATGTTTTGATTGTTCTTTATTGTTGGGGAATCGGCATTGTGTTTCATAGGTTAAAAATATTCTACTTAAACGCTTTCTGAACAAACTTGTATCTGTTAAGTTCTCTAACTCAGCAGCACGTTGTTTAATTCTTGGCTTCATTATACTGTTTCGTGTATAGTAGTTACCTGTATTGTCCCACCAATTTTGTAGTGTATCGGTTAACCTTCCTATGTAATCATCTACATGACGGATGTTAAAATCGTTTCGGGCCACAGTAAGCATTCGTTGCACGTATAGTTTGTGGTCGTCAAAAGTTGAATCTAAAGGGTTTCTTCTGTATGTAAAATTAGAGTCTAGGGAATTCCAAAACTCATCTTCCAACACAATTTGTCCTATTTTTCCGGTGTATTTGTAGTTGTA
>JAGPCK010000078.1:6509-9855 GCA_018058135.1 Bacteroidia bacterium
GGCATTGCCTATGCGTATAATGCTGTTAAATTTATCATCGTTGCTGCCACCGTAAGTTTGGTGGCTTTCATAAATACCACTTCCATCTACCAAGGCTATTAATGCATCGGTATTACCGCTGTTATCGGTATATCCGGCCAACCAGTACTTGCCGTTACGGGTCATGGCAATGGAGTTGGCATAGCTTGAAAATGTTTGTGCCAGCAACTGATAGGTTAATTGGTTACCGCTGGAGTCTAACTCCAATAAAAAGGCTTGTGGTAAACTTCCGCTATAATCAGTTCCTGTTATAACTATGTTGCCGTTTACTTTGGTTAATACAGCTGTGGCTTCCTGATGGCCGCTACCACCGTAAAGGTTACTCCACAATACAGTACCGCTGCTGGTATCTGCTTTTACAACGTATATGTTCTTGTTTGTTCCCAATGTGTTACTGTAGCCTACTAAAACTATGTTGCCATCCTGACTTTGAGCAAGGTCGTTAAAATAATCGTTATCAGCAGTGCCTATAGCCACACTAAATGCTACATTACCTGCAATGTCATATTTAATAAAATATCCTTCATCATCAATATTACCATTGGGTTTGGTATATCCTGCAATAAAAAAGGATGAAGCATCTTTTTGCCAAATGGCTTTGGCTACATCATCGTTATTATCGCCAATTGTTTTGGTCCAAAGTGTATCGCCAATGGAATCTGTATAAAGAATATAAACATCTTTGTTATTGGTGCCTTGTTGCAGGTAACCGGCCATCATCACTTTATAATCGGTGGTAACAGCGAGGTCAAACCCTTCTTCATTTCTATCCGTCCCGTAACCTTGCTCAAAGTATCCGTATTGAGCAATAGTGTTAGTAAACTGAAATAATAACAAAAAAAGAAAAGCGAGGTACTTAATAAATTTGTTTGAGTTTTCCATAACAGAAATTTTTCACCAAAGCTAAAAAGACTTTAGATTCAAAGATATAGGGAAAACCCTAAATATCAATAGGGAAAACCCTAAATTTAAGTAGTGAAAACCCTAAGCAAGGGAAATGGAAGTGGCTTGTTGGGTGTTACTTTACATATTTCCGCTTCGGGTACAATTTTGCGAATTAATTAGAGGTAAACGTGTTGTGCATCAGCATAATTTATCGTTTTCTCCTCCAGTCAATTATTTACTATTTTCGTCTATGCGTTTTTTAATCACCCCACTCCTGCTTGTGGTTACACTACTCGCAGGTGCTAGACCACCGGCAACGGATACCGTTGCCATTAGACAACACCTTATCAGCCTCACCAAAACCACGGGCTACCGCAACCATGAAAATATTGCTTTGCTTAACCAAACTGCTCAATACATTTACAATCACTTTAAGCAGTATGCCGATACCGTTTTCTTTCAGGAATATCCGGTTAAAGGGAAAATATATAAAAATGTCATTGCCCGTTTTGGAGTTCAAAATACCAAAACAATTGTGGTGGGTGCGCATTATGATGTGTGCGGAGATCAGGAAGGAGCTGATGACAATGCCAGCGGAGTAACTGCTTTGCTCGAATTGTCGCGTATGTTATACCAACAACCATTGAAGCATTGTATTGAACTGGTAGCCTACACGCTTGAAGAGCCTCCGTACTTTGAGGACAAAGAAATGGGCAGCTACCAACATGCGGAGATGCTTCACAAGAATAATGCGGCTGTTTACGGAATGATTTCAGTAGAGATGATTGGTTATTACCGGGACGAAAAAAACTCTCAGGGTTACCCCGCAGGTGCGGGTTTCCTAAAACACATATACGGAAATAAAGGTAACTTCATCACGCTGGTTCGTAAATTCGGCAGCGGGAAGTTTGCCAATAAATTTTGCAGAAAATTCAAAAGAGCAGGTACCATTAAAACAGTCAATTTTAAAGCGCCTGCATCAATGCCAGGTATCAACTTATCGGACCACCTCAATTACTGGCACTTTGGTTACAGTGCGTTGATGATAACTGACACCTCATTTTTTCGAAACAAAAACTACCACGAAAAAACCGACACCTTGGAAACGCTTGACATCAAACGTATGGCCGGTGTTATTGACGGTTTATGCATTGCACTTTTGGCTCTTCACTAAACTGCCTTGTTTTTAATACGAACTTAAGTACTATTGCAATCACACATGTTGTACAGCCTGCTGAAAATTGGTGTTCGCGTAACGGCACGTTTATATTTTAGTCACATCAAGGTGACCGGACTTGATCATGTCCCCGTAAACAAGCCGATTCTTCTTTTACCTAATCACCCCAACTCTTTTCTGGATGCTGTTTTATTAGAGGCCTATTTTAAATATCCTGTTCACTCGCTTGCCCGAGGAGACGTTTTTAACCGTGCTTTTTTTGCCCGTTTGCTCAGTGCTATTCATATACTCCCTATTTACCGCATCACCGAGGGGAAAGAGAATCTGAGTAAAAATAACAGCACATTCGATACTTGTGCGAAGTTGCTTGAGCAAAATAAAACGGTATTAATTTTTCCTGAAGGCCGCAGTATCCCTGACCATGAATTGCGCGTTTTTAAAAAAGGGCCTCCACGCATATCAGCCAGAGCCTGGAAAAGCAACAATCCGGCAAATGAGTTGATAGTTATTCCCATCGGACTTTCCTATGCCCATTTTAACGGAGCAGGAAATACCGTGCATATTAAAGCCGGTAAAAGTTACACGGCTCAACACTTTAACCTTACGCAAACTGATGCTGCTTTTGTAAAAGATTTCAACACTGTTCTTTACCATGACATAGCATCCCTTATTGACATTCCTGAAGAGGCCAAAAGCAAAACACCCGCTCAGCAATGGTACTTTGCACCTTTGTACCGGTTGTGTTCTTATGTAGCCCCACGTGTAGTGGAAGATTACACGTTTCATGACTCCATACGTTTTGGTCTGTTCTTGTTTTTATGGCCCTTATACGGTATTTTAGTAGCAGGAATTAGTTATGCCTTGTTGAGCATGACGTTCAATTAATTTAAAATTATGAAACTTAAAACTCTTATGTTGTTGCCATTGCTATGGCTTTTTACAGCAGCTTTTACTCCTCCGGCAACAGAAACAATAGTGATTAAAACCACCATCTATTGCGATCACTGCAAAATATGCGAGACCTGTGGTGAGCTGCTAATTAACCAACTATACAATGAGAAGGGGATAAAAAACATTGAGTTGGATGAAAAGGCCATGACCATTAAAGTAGTGTACAGCACGAAGAAAACATCTGCTGATAAAATAAAACAGGCTATTGCCGCTTTAGGCTATGATGCCGATGAGGTGAAAGCTAAACCGGAAGCAGTAGCCAAACTGGGTGGTTGTTGCCTGAAGAAGTAGCGT
>JAGPCK010000125.1 GCA_018058135.1 Bacteroidia bacterium
AACAACTTCCCTGTCATCAGCACGCTCAGCAGTTAAGCCATACAATCGACTGAATTTAACACCTTCAGGCAAACTAATGTGGATGGACGTGTTTTGCGCATAGAGGTAAAGCAATCCGTTAAGTTCTTTTTTGAATATGCCGGGTATCTCTTCCGGGTTAGCAATAAAATAGTAGTTACCGTTTCCGTTTTCTGCAAGTCCTTGCATCAAGTCTTCATTGTAATCCAGCCCAACCCCGAAAGTAGATATACTTATTCCCTGCTCACGAAGTTTCCCCCGTACTATATTGAATAAACTAAGATTATCGGTAATTCCTTCATTGGCCAAGCCATCAGACATCAGCAATACACGGTTCACATAACCACTTTTGTAAGTAGCCTGTACCTGGTTGTAGCCTTCCAGCATTCCTCCGCTCAAATTTGTGGAGCTACCGCTGCGCAGTTGTTGAATAAGATTTTTCAAGGTGACTTTGTTCGTTACCCGTTGAGATGGGAAAAGTGTTTTTACCTCAGAGTCATATATGACTATGGACAGGTAATCATCAGGTGTAACATGGTCCACCACAAACATGGCCGCTTTTTTAGCATACTCCAGTTTGGCACCATCCATGGAGCCGCTGCGATCAATAACCAAAGATAAATTGAGAGGCGTACGCTGAGTAGAATCTGCACCTCGAAATAAAGGAGCTTTAAATTCAGTATACAGGTAGAGTACTCCCTCATTGGCCAGGTAGTTGTAATGAGCATTGGTGGAGGAGAAACGTATGTTAAGACTGTCGTTTTTTTCTTCAACTGCCCATGTATGGGTAGTGGCAGGTTGTTTGGAAATACGGTTAGAATGAGCAGTAAGCAGCACGGCAATACCTGTAGCCGCTGCAAGAAGCACAAGTTGTCTTTTCATAAATAGGGGGTTTATGAAGGTAAAACGTGAATTCGTTTTTTAAAGTATATGGTCAGGGATAGAGTGCTTAGCTCGATACGTTAACAGGGTATGCTAGTTTCCGAAATATTTAATGAAACGTGGTATATTGCAAGAAGGTTCTTTAAGGAATTATCTCGTTGTTAGTTGTAGTGACTGGCAGCACAGATGAAAAATTGTATAATTATGAAAGCAACAAAAATATTTTTAGCAACATTAGTTTTTACTATCAATTTAAGTTTTGGTGCCTTTGCCCAAGATTCTACTAAAGTAGATACAGCTACATTAAAATCTTACATAAAAATGTTGTTGTTGCAAGACCCTCAAAATCAAAGGACGTTTAAAAACTTTAATCATATACAGCATTTTCTTCAAATGCCTTTAAAAATTGAATTTCTGAATGCCAAAGGCTTTGGGGGGTTAATTTTCATAAAGATACCAGAGCAGCCATTTTACGTAGATACATCATTTGTGCAAAGGAAAAATATAAAAGTAGTAGATACGTATCCTCTCAAAGCATATTCTGTTTACCCTAATAACTTCTATATTCTTGCTTATGACAAAGAGGGAAATTTTTTTTATCGAATAATTGGGTTTAAGCAGAATGATTTTGAAGAGCTTTATAATAATATAGCTATTTTTCAATCAGGGAGAGTACCAAAGAGTGAAATTACTGTTTCTTCAATTCAACAATATTTGGATCGTAATACAATTGAGGGTGTAAATCTTGAATGTTTACTCTTGTCATTGTTACAAAAGAAGACGGAGTGTTATAAAGATTAATGTAAGTTGTCACGCAGGATATTTATCCTGCAACGTGTTAATTTAATAAGCTGTTCATGTGCCGGTATCTTACTACTCAGGATTCCTTCACAACTCTTTTCAAAATAGCTAAGCTACCTGTGGGTACAAATTGCGGGTCAATAAGTTTGAGGAGAAGTTTTTTACCCTTTTGTTTTTTAATGAATTTTTCAATGGTTACTGTTTCCTCTTTGGTTGGTGCAGCTTCAAAAAGGGCCACCATTTTCCAGTCAGAGAACTTACCCGTATACTTTTCATCAGGGTTGCTGTTGTGTTGCGCAAGCCTTTCCTCGGGATTTTCCGCATGGCCTATGTAGTGCCTTTGGGCTTTTTCAGAAAATAATATGTAGAGGTAAAACATAATTTTTGATCAAATAAAAAAGCTGTTTGTGTTACTTTAGGCGCTTATCAAACAAATCACTTGTACCAATGTAGTATCGGTCAAGTTTTTCAGGATAAATAATTTACACACAAAATTCCAAAACTATCAAATAAAAAAGCCACCCTGACAATGGGTGGCTTCTTGCTCCCCGACCTGGACTCGAACCAGGGACCCCATGATTAACAGTCATGTGCTCTAACCAGCTGAGCTATCGAGGAATTTTTCCCTAAAAGGAGTGCAATATTAGCTTAACCCGTTTAAAAGCGCAATATTTGCAGACATTTTTTTTAAATTAATTTATAATTCAATCTAATTCAGCAGTAACCATGAGTTTATTAGTAGTAGGCAGTGTTGCCTTTGACGCCATTGAGACCCCTTTTGGTAAAACCGACAAGATAGTTGGGGGTGCCGCCACGTATATTTCTATTGCCGCCTCTTACTTTTCCAAAGACATTAATCTGGTTGCTGTGGTAGGAGACGATTTTCCGAAGGAAGATATCGCTGATTTTAAGAAAAGAGGTGTAAACACTGAGGGTTTGCAGATAAAAGAAGGCCAGAAAAGCTTCTTTTGGAGTGGCAAGTACCACAACGACATGAACAGCCGCGATACGCTGGTAACAGAATTGAACGTTTTGGGTGATTTTGACCCCGTTATTCCGGGTACATACCAGGGTGCTGATTTTTTGATGCTGGGTAA
>JAGPCK010000079.1 GCA_018058135.1 Bacteroidia bacterium
ATTGCCCGATTGGATTTTAAATACGAAAAGGACCTGAGCAATACCACGGCAACCTATACTTTAAACGAGAACGGAACCATTAAAGTGGACAATCAGGGATACAATACCAAAACAGGCAAATGGGTTCAGGCCATTGGTAAAGCCAAGTTTGTGGGAGAAGACAACACCGCCATGCTTAAAGTATCCTTCTTCGGGCCGTTTTATGGAGGTTACAACGTAATAGCCATTGACCCTGAATACCGGTACGCACTGGTTGCCGGAGATAATCTCCAATATTTATGGATTCTGTCGCGCGACACTACCATACCGCAAGAAATAAAAGATAAGTACCTGAAAATTGCACAACAAATCGGGTACAAAACTTCAGACCTTGTCTGGGTTACACACGACAAGAAGAAATAAAATACCTCCTGCCCCGGCTATAGTAAGGATGTTTACACTTGCTTTTGAGTCTTTTTATCTGGAATATTACAGTAAGGATTTAAAGAATCAAAAATGAAATCAATAATCTCTACATTTTTACTGATTGCCGTTTCGAGTATTGTTCAAGCGCAGTATCTGGTTCCGTTTTATAATGAAAAAGACCTGTGGGGCTTTAAGAATGATAGTGGTGAAGTAGTTGTACAACCGATATATAGTTTCGCTAAAGACTTTTTTTTGGGGTTTGCCAAAGTAGAAATTAATGGTAAATGGGGTTACCTTAACAGTGCCGGCAAACAAATAACACCGCTCAAATATGAAAGGCTTTCCAACGGTGAAGATGACAGAGAGGAAGAACTGTATGAGAGAGGCTACACCTACGTTAAACTAAACAATAAATTTGGGTTTATTGACAGTACAGGTAAAGAAATTACGCCTCTTAATATGACCAAGTCTCCTACTTTTATGCCGGCTACGGAATTGCTGTAGTGGAAATAAACGGTAAATTTGGGTTAGTTAATAAACTAGGGAAAGAAATAACACAGATAAAATACGATAGGGTAAGATCTTTATCCGGTGGGTTTGCAGAAGTATCAATCAACGGGAAATTTGGATTTATGAGTAAAGAAGGCAAAGAGATTGAAGCAAAGTATGACTATGTGGGAGGTTTCTCTGAAGGATTGTCTATTGTTTCCATCAACAAAAAATACGGTTTCATAAACACCAAGGGTAAGATAGCTATACCATTAAAGTATGATAATGCCGCATCATTTGAAGAAGGCAAAGCCAGAGTATCCCTGGATGGTAAATGGTTCTATATTGATAAAAATGGTAATGAGGTAAAGCAATAGTACTCACCCGCTCCTAGTCTGCCACTAAGGATTATTTGTGGTTGCTTTTGTTACTTTTTATTACCAGTTTTACAGGAGAAAGAATGAAGGAGTTTACGTGTGCTGTGGTTAGCCGTAATGATAGATAACCGTTCCAATGGACAAACAAGACTGAAACACTTAAATTTATATGGATAACAGATTTACGGACATTATTAAACTTATAAAGCAATCGCGAACGAATGCATTTAAAGCCGTAAATGCTGAGCTCATTAACCTTTACTGGAATATTGGAGAACACATCAGTAAAAAGATTGAACAATCCGAATGGGGTGACTCTGTGGTTACTGAGCTAGCTAAATATATTCAACAAAATGAACCTGCAATAAAAGGATTCTCCGATAAGAATATTTGGAGGATGAAGCAGTTTTACGAGACTTACAAAGACTTTCCAAAACTCTCACCACTGCTGAGAGAAATAAGTTGGTCTCATAATTTGGCCATCTTTTCAAGATGCAAAACCATTGAAGAACGAGAATTTTATTTGAAGCTAGCCAAACAAGAAAGTTATAGCTTTCGAGAACTTGACAGACAAATTTCAGCAAGTCATTTTGAACGTTCCATGATTGGCAACTCAAAACTCTCAACAGTGTTGAGAGAAATAAACCATGACCTAACAAACACTTTTAAAGACAGTTATGTCTTTGAGTTTTTAAGCCTTCCGGAACTTCATAATGAAAGTGAATTGCAACGCGGGCTTGTGAGGGAAATGAAGAACTTCATACTTGAGCTTGGTAAAGATTTCTTATTCATAGGTGAAGAATACAAATTGCAAGTTGGTAACAGCGATTTTTTTATTGACTTGCTTTTTTATCACCGTGGCCTGCAATGCTTGGTTGCATTCGAACTTAAAGCCGACAAGTTTAAACCTGACCACTTAGGGCAACTGAACTTTTATTTAGAAGCACTTGACCGAGATGTAAAGAAACTAAATGAAAATCCAAGTATAGGAGTTCTCTTGTGCAAGGATAAAGACAATGAAGTTATTGAATACGCGTTAAGCAGAAGCCTTTCACCGACAATGGTTTCGGAGTACAAAACACAACTGCCAGACAAGAAACTTTTACAACAAAAATTACACGAGTTGTTCGACAATGAAAACAATGAAAAATAGATTCTAACCTACCTGCAAGTATCAGAAAGTAGCTACTTAAAGATTTTTCAAACTATCAACAAGAGTCGCACAGGCTAAAAAGCTCGTCACCGTATAACAACCCGCTTATAATCTGTCGACATACCGGTGAAACAACCTATGCCTCCGGTAATGTTAGACTCTACGGTAACGGGTGTAGCAAAAGGGCCTCCGTTGCGGTTGGCATCATCAAAAGATTCCCAGAAGTTATACGATAAGCGGTCAATCGAACTCATCCACAAATTCACCGTATCGCCTGCATTAAACCTGGTGAATAAGGTTTGCCTGCGGTATTCCCCGTTAATAAAATCATCGCTGAAGGTAAACGCTCCCGTGTGAAATCCCCAGGTGCGGATGGTGGAGTCGCTGCCATTGCGGTAAATAATAAAATAATTGTTGTTGATGGCGACCGGCTCATTGTAGTGCAGGGTAATGGTGGCTTCGCTGCGCTCTCGGGTGTAGGTCATGCTGTCCAAAGGCACCAGTGCGGGAATGGATGTAGTGCCGCGTACACTTTTACCATCGGAAGTAATTTCGAGCAGGTACACATGGTTTTGTTTGCCCAGCAGTTGTTGTGCAGGATCCATGTAGAACCCTCTTACGGTATCGGTACGCACCTCCACCAGTTGTTTGCGGGTACTTACATCCCAGCTGGTATCAGCACCATTTACGGTTCCTTCAGTAACAAACACCTGAGCATCTTTTACCGGTACATACCCTCCTGCTGTACTGAAATAATCAACCGAGCGGGTAAGAATAACGTAGTTAAGCGCAGGGAAACGATCATTGATATATGCTTCCACTACCAGGCTGTTGGCATTGCCGGGTACATCTACCTCTATTTCTTCTTCGCAGGAGAAAAGTGCAACTACACCCAACAGGAGAAAAATTATTTTTAACGTGTTCTTCATTTTATAAAAATTTAAAACTCCAACTTACTGAGGGCAAAATAGGAAACAGGTACACGGCATAAGCAGCCGGCTTGGCCTCATCATCCTCAGCAGAGAAATAAATGAAGTACGGATTCTTTCTGTTGTACACGTTGTATACGCTAAAGTTCCAACTGGATTCCCAGTGTTTGGTCTTTTTGCGCAGGTAAGTAAACGAAATATCCGCACGGTGGTAGGCAGGCATTCTGAAGTTGTTTACCGGTCCGTATTGGTCAATGTTATCATAGCGTTCTGGAATACCCCAGATGTTGTTTATACCAATATTGAAGGCATAACGGCCCGTGGGCAAGGTAAGAGCATTACCTGTTCCGTAAACAAATACAAAACCCACCTGCCAGCGTTCACTCAGTTGGTGGTTAATCACAACCGACATATCGTGCCTGCGGTCATAGCGGTAATCAAACGGATTGCCGTTGTTGAGCGCCTCAAAGGTGCGGGTGGTTTTAGAAAGTGTGTACCCTATCCAACCCGTTGTTTTGCCTGTTTTCTTTTGAATGAGCAACTCCGTTCCGTAAGAAAGTCCGTCACCAAAAATCATCTCCCCTTCCAGGTTTTGGTTAATGAACAAATTGGCTCCGGGTTTAAACTCAATCTGGTTCTGCATGGTTTTGTAATAGTTCTCTACCGATACCTCAATTTTATTGTCCAGAAAATTGCGGTAATAACCGGCCACGTATTGCCAGCTTATTTGAGGTTGTACCAAACCTGAACTGGGCACCCACAAATCAGAAGGTAAGGTAGCGCCCGATGAAGTAGCCAAATGCAAATACTGATTCACTTTGGTTACCGAGGCTTTTACAGATGATTTATTGTTTAACTGATACCGTACATTTACACGTGGCTCAAGTCCCTGATAAAAGGCAACAGATTCTCCCGATTTCCATTGCAGCATACTGTCGGTTTCCTCTCCGTTGGCATCAAAGAGCATTTGCTCGTAAGGCCCCACCTGGTTGAACAACGAGTAGCGCAAACCGTAATTCACCAACCATCGTGAGTTGATTTCCCATTCATGGTTCACATAGAGCGCTCCTTCATGTGCATATTTTTTGGTAACATCCACATCCAGTTTTACACCACCCAATTCTCCTGTGGCAATACCCGGAGAAAACGTATGAAAGATGTATTGCATACCTGCTTTAACCGTACCTTTTTTGGGCAAGCGGTAAACCACATCACTTTTAAGTGACACATCCTCAATACCGCTTTGCAGTATTAACTCGCCTTGTGAAAAACCTGCCGTAGTTGATAACCGAAAGGTATTGTAACCTAAAGACGTGGCCATGCTCATGTTATCAGAAAACAGGTGTTGCCACTTTCCGGTAACAAATGAGTTGCCCCAATCTGTTTTGATGCTCACCTGCCGTACATCATTGCCTTTGAAATTAAATACATCTCTACCCGTATAGGCGGTAAAGCTAAGTTTATCTTTTGCGCCCAGCTTAAAATCAAGTTTGGCGTTGAGGTCGTAAAAATAGTAGCCGTTGCCTTTGAAGGAATCAGGTAAAAAAGGCTGAACAAGTAAGTCAATGTATGTTCTGCGTGCGCCCACACTAAAACTACTTTTGTTTTTTTGTATAGGGCCATTCACCGCCATTTTTGAAGAGATGAGTCCGATGCTGCCAGTACCTTCCGTTTTGGTATAATTTCCTTCTTTGGTGCGTACATTGATAACAGAGGATAAACGTCCTCCGTAATTGGCCGGCATGCCTCCTTTCACTATCTCCACATCCTGCACGGCATCAGTATTAAATACTGAAAAAAAGCCGAGCAAGTGCGCGGGGTTGTATATCACAGCATCATCCAATAAAACCAGGTTTTGATCAGGCCCACCACCACGAACATAAAATCCGGTGCTTCCTTCACCACCTGACTTAATGCCCGGCAACAGCGTAATGGATTTTAGAATATCCGTTTCCCCCATCACTACGGGCAGGTTTTTAAGCGTACTCATCTCCACTCGGATGGTGCTCATTTCTGAGCTCTTAACGTTTTCATCCTTTCTTCTGCCCTGCACAAGCACCTCGCTGCCCTGCACAGCCGATGAGGAAAGATATATTTTCAAATCTTTCTTACCGGTAAACACCACAGTAGTAGTGTAGGTATTGTGGCCAATAAACGTAACCTTTAAGGTATACGTGCCCTCCTTTAGATCAAAGCTGAAACGGCCTTTTTCATTGGTAGCAACAACATATTCTGTTTCATTTAAACTCACTGTGGCACCGGGTAACACTTCCCGTGTAAGCGAATCAAGCACTGTTCCGCTTAACTGCGCATAACCTGGCAATGCCGCAATAAAAAACAAAAAGGCTGAGCAGATTTTTTTCAGTTTATACCACATCATCTCTTATCAACATCGGCAGTGTAGTCAATGTTTGCTGAACGAATGATTATTGTGTATTTTCCTTTTTTTATCTTCTTGTATTTCTTGATAAAGAAACGTTGAGTCTCGTTTGCGTTGATGTCAAATTCAAAGTTGTACTTTTTACCTTTGGCTGAAGTAAGTTCTACTTTTATAGCCTGCTTGCTTTTGGAGTGGAACGTGAGTGTGAGGTAAGATGAATTTACAGGCACTGAAATATCCAGTAACTCATCCGCCTTCATGGGGTGTTCTGCGTCACCGCCCAGTATTTTGTTGGCCAGATTAAAATCAGGTATTCCGTAGCCTCTGTATACATCAGGGTAAGCGTACTGACTGCCGCTCATGATGAGTGCCTGCATAATTTGTTGAGGTGTTTTAGTGGGATTGGCCTGATACAAACAAGCCAGCATACCCGTAAATACCGGTGCTGAAAATGAGGTGCCGTTAGACGGATACGTTGCTCCGTAGGGAGACATCACCATGGTCATCTCTCCCATTGTAGCCAGAGTAGGTTTGATATGTTTGTCCTTAGCCAAACCAATAGAACTGAACTCAGCATATTCTCCTTTGGCATCTACCGCACCTATGGTAAATATGTTGTCGGCATCAGCCGGAACACCAATGTACTTCCATAAACCGTCACCCTCATTGCCTGCGCTGTTTACTACCATAATGCCCTTGGCTGCGGCCATACCAGCTGCTCTGGATATTACCGCAGTTTTACCGTTCAAATCATTTTTGGTATGGCTGGTTCGTTTATCATCAAACGTAGTATAACCCAATGACGAGGTGATGATATCTACTCCAGCACTATCTGCATACTCTGCTGCAGCCAGCCAGTTGTACTCTTCTACCAGATATTCTGTAGGAGCATCTTCACAACGCAACAACAGGTAAGAAGCGTTGGGAGCTGTACCCACAATTTTTCCGGGTTTATAGGCCGCCATGCAAGACAGCACATTGGTACCATGATCATCATCCTCAAAAACTGTATCGTTCAATTGCACAAAATCATAAGTACCCATCAGATGGTCTGAACGCATAATAGGTTTAAATGCAGGCAACAGGTGGTAGTTACTAAAGCCGGCATCCAGCACGGCAATTTTCACTTTGTTACCGGTAAAACCTTTTTGGTGCAACTTATCACCGTTACACATGGCAATTTGCTGATATGCTCTTCCGTAAAACTCTTTGGTGTACGGAACATACGTTACCGTATCGGATTCTTTTTTTCCCTTACGCGCATTCTCGTCAATAATGGCCATAGCTTCCGCTACTTTAAACCCTACGTCCATTTGAGCGGAGAGTCGGTCATAACCAATTAAAATTACTTCTTTCACATAAGGCAGTTCTCTTACATTTCGAATGTTGTTGGAATCAGACAAATAAATAACCGCACCGTTCATCCATCGGCTGGTATAGCGCAACATCACATCCTCTAAGCCAGTTAGTTTTTCGACATACTGAGGTGATACAGGCAAATCGGTTTCATCCAAACAAACACCCAAACGTTGTTTACGTTGCATACTTGTTACAGATAAAAAATCCTTTGCCCGTTCTATGGTGTAAGGATTTTCTGCTTTATCTTTAAAACCTACCCAATACTTGTAGGTTACAATAGGTTGAGCCCATGCTGTTAAACCAAAACAGGATACAGCAAAAAATAAACTGAGTTTTTTCATGAATAAATTACGGAGTGAAAGAGCGCAAACGCTGGTAGTAACGATATCCTTTGGTTTCCGGATTGCCCTGATTATCGAATTGTGTTTCTAATGAATCAATCTGCTTGTATACCAAACCCACCAACGGGGCGTACCATTCAGCCCTGAAACGTTTTTCAATGAGGTTAGAATCGTTTTCCTGAATTACTTCAGCCACATTAGCAAAGTTACCTGCGGGAGAGGAAAATGTTTTTGACGTGCTGCGGTAATAAAAATCAGGCTCGTTGGTGCGGGTGGTGTAAGCATATCCGTTCCAATCGGTATTGTTTTGAACCGGGAACACCAGCTTAATTATCCGCTCACCATTTTCCACTACTTCTCCGGTATGTGTTTTTAAAACGGAAGAACCTGCCTTATTCAACACCCACTCCTCTGTATCATGGTTGCGGAAATACCACTCCAGCCGTTGATTGAGCTTGCCCGATAAATCATAAAAACTATCTGCAATAAGTTGACGCTTTTGGTACGTGTACGTAATGATGGTATCTCTGAAATCATCGTATACCACACAGTCCACATCAAAAATTAAATCGTGCCCAGTGTTGGTGGGGAAATATTCATATCCTGAACTGTATACTCCGTCATCGGTGCTGGATTTCTTGCAGGAAACCAACAACAGCGTAAGAATAAAAATGTAGTTTACCGCATTTTTCACGGCCTCAATTTACATCAAAAGAGCTTTCAATCCAACCACCGCCCAAAACATCATCCCCTTCATAAAACACAGCCGATTGGCCGGGTGCTATGGCATTTACCGGTGCATGAAACATCACCTCTACCCTGCTATCGTGCTGGGTGAGGCTGCTCATGGTGCCGGCATCCTTGTAGCGTATTTTAGTGAGTGCCTCGGTATCATCAGGAATAGCAGCATACTTGCCTAAGTTGAGGCCACTTACCCACATCCCTTTTCTTTCCAATTCTTCTTTTTTACCCAATACAACGGTATTGGTTTCCGGTTGAATATCCAGCACAAACAAAGGTTCGCCCACAGCTATTTCCAAGCCTTTTCGTTGGCCAATGGTATAAAAAGGATAACCTCTGTGTTTACCCATAACAGTTCCGTCACGCAACACAAAGTTGCCTCCGTTTACCTGTTCTTCTAAACCCTCTACCCTTCTTTTCAAAAATCCACGGTAGTCGTTATCGGGCACAAAGCATATTTCATAGCTCTCGCTCTTTTTGGCCAGTTCGGTAAAACCTCGGTCAATGGCCATTTGCTTAATCTCGGTCTTGTGGTATTGCCCCATCGGAAAACGGGTTTTGGAAAGACTTTGCTGACTCAGTCCCCACAACACATACGATTGATCTTTGTTCGCATCTTTGCCTTTTGAAACCACATAACGTTCATTTTCCAAACGTACATTGGCATAGTGACCTGTAGCAATAAACTCGCAATCGAGCATCTCGGCACGTTTTAACAGTGCTTCCCATTTAATGTGAGTATTGCACAGCACACAGGGATTTGGTGTGCGGCCGGCTATGTATTCATCTACAAAATTATTGATAACAAAATCGCCAAACTCTTCCCGTATGTCAAGTATCATGTGGTGAATACCATACTTTACAGCAATGGCACGTGCATCGTTAATGGAATCCAAACTACAGCAACCGGTTTCCTTCTTTCCGCCACCTGAGGAAGCATAATCCCAGGTCTTCATGGTAATGCCTACTACTTCATACCCTTCCTCAGCCAACATTACCGCTGTTACGGTACTGTCAATTCCGCCACTCATGGCTACCAATATTTTTCCGTGTTTGCTCATTTCGAGCTGCAAAGATAATCTTAAAGATTAAGATTGTAGAATGGTTTTAAATAAGATG
>JAGPCK010000003.1 GCA_018058135.1 Bacteroidia bacterium
CAAATAAAGTTCTTTGAAGTAATGAAATAGCGGACCTTTTGGAAATTCCAAGAGAAAAAATAAATCTGAGTTTCAAATCAAAATCTTTTACAATGGAGAGTTTGATCCTGGCTCAGGATGAACGCTAGCGGCAGGCCTAATACATGCAAGTCGTACGGGATAAGTTGTAGCAATACGACTTTGAGAGTGGCGTACGGGTGCGTAACACGTATGCAACCTACCTTTAACTGGGGGATAGCCCGGAGAAATTCGGATTAATACCCCATAACATAATAACAGGGCATCTTGTTATTATCAAAACTCCGGTGGTTAAAGATGGGCATGCGGCTGATTAGCTAGTTGGTGAGGTAATGGCTCACCAAGGCTACGATCAGTAGGGGGTCTGAGAGGATGTCCCCCCACACTGGTACTGAGACACGGACCAGACTCCTACGGGAGGCAGCAGTAGGGAATATTGGGCAATGGACGAAAGTCTGACCCAGCCATGCCGCGTGCAGGATGACTGCCCTATGGGTTGTAAACTGCTTTTATACGGGAAGAAACCCCTGAACGTGTTCGGGGCTGACGGTACTGTATGAATAAGGATCGGCTAACTTCGTGCCAGCAGCCGCGGTAATACGAAGGATCCAAGCGTTGTCCGGATTTACTGGGTTTAAAGGGTGCGTAGGCGGACTTTTAAGTCAGTGGTGAAAGCTGGTAGCTTAACTATCAAATTGCCATTGAAACTGAAAGTCTCGAGTATAGTTGAGGTAGCTGGAATGTATCATGTAGCGGTGAAATGCTTAGATATGATACAGAACACCAATTGCGAAGGCAGGTTGCTAAACTATAACTGACGCTGAGGCACGAAAGCGTGGGGAGCAAACAGGATTAGATACCCTGGTAGTCCACGCCCTAAACGTTGATTACTCGCTGTTGGCGATACACTGTCAGCGGCTAAGCGAAAGCGGTAAGTAATCCACCTGGGGAGTACGGTCGCAAGATTGAAACTCAAAGGAATTGACGGGGGCCCGCACAAGCGGAGGAGCATGTGGTTTAATTCGATGATACGCGAGGAACCTTACCTGGGCTTGAATGTGAGTGACCGGTGCCGAAAGGTACTTTCCCTTCGGGGCACAAAACAAGGTGCTGCATGGCTGTCGTCAGCTCGTGCCGTGAGGTGTTGGGTTAAGTCCCGCAACGAGCGCAACCCCTATCTTTAGTTGCCATCAGGTAATGCTGGGAACTCTAAAGAGACTGCCTGCGTAAGCAGTGAGGAAGGTGGGGATGACGTCAAGTCATCATGGCCCTTACGTCCAGGGCTACACACGTGCTACAATGGTTGGTACAATGAGTCGCAACATGGCAACATGAAGCTAATCTCAAAAAGCCAATCTCAGTTCGGATTGAGGTCTGCAACTCGACCTCATGAAGTTGGATTCGCTAGTAATCGGATATCAGCAATGATCCGGTGAATACGTTCCCGGGCCTTGTACACACCGCCCGTCAAGCCATGGAAGTTGGGAGAACCTGAAGCCGATAACCGTAAGGAGTCGTCTAGGGTTATACCAGTAACTAGGGCTAAGTCGTAACAAGGTAACCGTACCGGAAGGTGTGGTTGGACCACCTCCTTTCTAGAGTCAGATTTATCAGTTCGCTATTTCATTTCACTTCAATTTTTTGTTCTTTGATCACTTTTATTGCTTAATACCAATAACGTAAACATCAGAGGGGCATCTTCTCTGAGTTTCGTAGATTAATTTACATAGTCTCGTAGCTCAGTTGGTTAGAGCGCTACACTGATAATGTAGAGGTCCCCAGTTCAAATCTGGGCGGGACTACAATCATATCCGTTATTGGGGAATTAGCTCAGCTGGCTAGAGCACCTGCCTTGCACGCAGGGGGTCAACGGTTCGAATCCGTTATTCTCCACCAGTCAATTAAGCAATTGACAAAGTTCTTTGACATATTGAAAGAAAACACAAGAGTAACAAGAGTACACACAAAAGAGTACTTCCTGAATTACATTAAGTTACTAAGGGCGCATGACGGATGCCTTGGCTCTCAGAGGCGATGAAGGACGTGACTAGCTGCGATAAGCTATGGGGAGCTGCTAATAAGCTTTGATCCGTAGATTTCCGAATGGGGAAACCCACCTAATTTATTAGGTCTAAGGCGAACCTGCTGAACTGAAACATCTAAGTAGGCAGAGGAAAAGAAAATAACATATGATTCCCCAAGTAGTGGCGAGCGAACGGGGAAGAGCCCAAACCAGCCATGTTTCGGCATGACTGGGGTTGTAGGACTGCAACGTGAATAATAAAAACAAAGTAGAAGCTATTGGAAAGTAGCACCATAGAGAGTGATAGTCTCGTATACGTAAAGTTTTATTTTCTAGCAGTATCCTGAGTACCGCGGGGTCGGAGACGCCCTGTGGGAATCCACCAGCACCATCTGGTAAGGCTAAATACTACTGAGAGACCGATAGCGAACTAGTACTGTGAAGGAAAGGTGAAAAGAATCTCGAACAGAGAAGTAAAAAGAACCTGAAATCATGCGCTTACAAGCGGTAGGAGTCCTTCGGGATGACTGCGTGCCTTTTGCATAATGAGCCTACGAGTTACTCCTCTCTGGCAAGGTTAAGGATTTAAGGTCCGTAGCCGAAGCGAAAGCGAGTCTGAACAGGGCGTTCAGTCAGAGGGGGTAGACGCGAAACCTAAGTGATCTACTCATGGCCAGGATGAAGTGTCGGTAACACGACATGGAGGTCCGAACTGGTAAGCGTTGAAAAGCTTTCAGATGAGCTGTGAGTAGGGGTGAAAGGCTAATCAAACTGGGAGATAGCTCGTACTCCCCGAAATGTTTTTTGGAACAGCCTCGGTTTAAAGTGTCGCAGAGGTAGAGCTACTAATTGGGTAAGGGGGTGTCAAAACCTACCGAACTCAGATAAACTCCGAATGCTGCAGACATGTTCACCGGGAGTGAGCCCTTGGGTGCTAAGGTCCGAGGGCGAGAGGGAAAGAACCCAGACCATCAGCTAAGGTCTCCAAATCTATACTAAGTTGAACTAACGTGGTCCAATCGCTAAGACAGCTAGGATGTTTGCTTGGAAGCAGCCATTCATTTAAAGAGTGCGTAACAGCTCACTAGTCGAGCGATCGGGCGTGGATAATAAACGGGCATTAAGTATAGTACCGAAGCTATGGACTCGAAAGAGTGGTAGGGGAGCATTCCAGCCGCGTTGAAGCCATGTCGTCAGACGTGGTGGAGCATCTGGAAAAGCCAATGTAGGCATAAGTAACGATAATGCAGGCGAGAAACCTGCACTCCGAAAGGCTAAGGTTTCCTGATCAACGTTAATCGGATCAGGGTTAGTCGGGACCTAAGGCGAAGCCGATAGGCATAGTCGATGGACAACAGGTTAATATTCCTGTACCAGTTAAGGAGGACGGAGAGATGTGGTAGCTACGTGCGGACGGAAGTGCACGTTGAGCCTAGTCTTCGGACAAAGCGAAGCTATAAAGTCTCTTCCTAGAAAAGCCCTTAACATTAAGCCCGTACCGCAAACCGACACAGGCAGCCGGGATGAAGATTCTAAGGAGCTCGAGTGATTCACGGTTAAGGAACTCGGCAAATTAACCCTGTAACTTCGGGAAAAGGGGTGCCCCAGAAATGGGGCCGCAGTGAAATGGCTCAGGCGACTGTTTAACAAAAACACATGGCTATGCTAAATCGAAAGATGATGTATATGGCCTGACACCTGCCCGGTGCTGGAAGGTTAAGAGGGGATGTTAGCGCAAGCGAAGCATTGAATCGAAGCCCCAGTAAACGGCGGCCGTAACTATAACGGTCCTAAGGTAGCGAAATTCCTTGTCGGGTAAGTTCCGACCTGCACGAATGGTGTAACGATCTGAGCACTGTCTCAACCGTGAGCTCGGTGAAATTGTGGTCTCGGTGAAGACGCCGGGTACTCGCATCGGGACGGAAAGACCCCGTGCACCTTTACTATAGCTTTACATTGAGTTTGGGTAAATAATGTGTAGGATAGGTGGGAGACTTTGAAGCAGTGTCGCTAGGCATTGTGGAGTCAACCTTGAAATACCACCCTTTATTTACTTGGATTCTAACCCTTTATAAGGGAACAGTGTATGGTGGGTAGTTTGACTGGGGTGGTCGCCTCCAAAAAAGTATCGGAGGCTTCCAAAGGTCTGCTCAGCACGCTTGGTAACCGTGCGTAGAGTGCAATAGCATAAGCAGGCTTAACTGTAAGGCTAACAAGCCGAGCAGAGACGAAAGTCGGGTATAGTGATCCGGTGGTTCTGTATGGAAGGGCCATCGCTCATAGGATAAAAGGTACGCCGGGGATAACAGGCTGATCTCCCCCAAGAGCTCACATCGACGGGGAGGTTTGGCACCTCGATGTCGGCTCGTCACATCCTGGGGCTGGAGAAGGTCCCAAGGGTTCGGCTGTTCGCCGATTAAAGTGGCACGCGAGCTGGGTTCAGAACGTCGTGAGACAGTTCGGTCCCTATCTGATGCGAGCGTTAGAAGTTTGAGAGGATCTGACCTTAGTACGAGAGGACCGGGTCGGACGTACCTCTGGTGTATCTGTTGTGGCGCCAGCTGCATTGCAGAGTAGCTATGTACGGACAAGATAAGCGCTGAAAGCATCTAAGCGCGAAACTTACCTCGAGATGAGACTTCTTTATAAGGGTCGTAGAAGATGACTACGTTGATAGGCTGTAGATGTAAAGATGGTAACATCAAAGTCAAGCAGTACTAATTACCCGTAGACTTAAAATATTTTATATTCAGTATCTCTTGTGTTTTCTTTCAATAATATGTCAATGAACTTATTAAGAGTTTTTTGGTGACTATAGCGAAGGTGTCCACCTCTTCCCATTCCGAACAGAGAAGTTAAGCCCTTCAGCGCAGATGATACTTGGGTAATACCTGGGAAAGTATGTCGTTGCCGGAATATTTAAAAAGCCCCCGTAAAGGGGCTTTTTTATTTTACAAGAATCCCAATTATTTCAAATCTTTCGAATACTTTTTCTGAATGCGGGGCATTAGGAAGTTCATCTGTTAAGTCTTGACCAGCCCAATGTTCGTAATGCTTGCCATTTTTCCATAACCGGCTTTGAGTGACATCATAAATGATCCCTTTATATGCAATCCAAATCTCTTCTTTATCATATCCGTTTCTAAGGGATAGTTGGTTCTTCGTATATTTTTCCAAAGTATTACAGGATTTTTTTAGCTATATATTCTGCTATTTGTATAGCATTGGTAGCAGCTCCCTTTCGGAGATTATCTGCAACAATCCACATGTTTAATCCATTCTGAATTGACTCATCAATTCTAACTCTGCCAACTAATACATAATCTTTATCCTTTGATAGTAGTGGCATAGGATAAATCTGGTTTGCTATATCATCCAAAAGTACTACACCAGGTGTGTCAGAAATCAAGGACTTGATATTATCTATAGTAAACGACTTTTCAGTTTGAATATTAACAGATTCAGAATGCCCCCCAACAACAGGAATTCTTACACAAGTTGATGTTATTTGAATATCCTTGCTGTTTAATATTTTTCTAGTTTCGTTAACCATTTTCATTTCCTCTTTGGTATATCCATTTTCCAAAAAGGCATCTATTTGTGGTATACAATTTTTGTCAATAGGATATTTATAGGCCATATCACCGGAAATTCCATTTCGTTCATTTTCCATCTGATTTACCGCTTTTACTCCAGTTCCTGTTATGGATTGGTAAGTTGACACTACAATTCGTTGAATTTTGTATAAGTCATGTATTGGTGCAAGTACCATTACCATTTGTATGGTTGAGCAATTTGGGTTGGCAATAATTTTATCTTGCACTGTAAGTGTTGAAGCATTTATTTCCGGAACTATTAATTTGTGGTCGGGGTGCATTCTCCAAGCCGAAGAATTGTCAATAACGAATGTGCCAACTTGAGCGAACAAGGGTGCAAATTCTATTGAGACACTTGAACCCGCAGAAAAAATTGCAATATCCGGTTTAAGTAGAATAGCCTCTTCAATACTTTTGATTATAAATTCTTTCCCTTTGAATGTGATGAGTTTTCCTACAGATTTATTTGATGCTACAGGTATGAGTTCAGAAACATTGAAATTTCGTTCTTCAAGTACTTTTAACATTGTTGAACCAACAAGTCCTGTAACTCCAATTATTGCTATTTTCATTATTTTACGATAAATTTATGCGAAGATATTTTTTTCGTACTATATTCATTGCGATGAAGTTTATTAATCTCATACTGGCTGTTTTGTTATCGCTAGGGGCTCTAGCACAGGTTCAAGACAATTTCGATGACGGTGATTTTGTTAATTTTCCTTCATGGGTTGGTAATACTGACTCATTTGTGGTTATTTCAGGGCAATTAAGGTTGAATGCTTTGGGGGCTGGTAAATCTTATTTAAGTACAGCAACGAACCATAATTTAAGCCACGAATGGAGGATGGACTGTAGGTTTGATTTTAGTCCCAGCAACCAAAATTTTTCCAGAATTTACTTAGTAAGCAGTCAGAGTGATTTATCATCAGCATTAAATGGGTATTATATTCAGCTTGGTGGCAGTACAGGGAATACGGATTCTATTTCCTTGTACAGACAGGACGGATTACAACGTACGAGATTAATAGCAGGAAGGCCAGGAACAGTTTCTAAGAATCAGAATTTTGTAAGTATAAGGGTTGTTAAGGATTCTGTAAGCGGATGGCAACTCTTTTCAGATACAACGGGTGGTGTAAACTTTAATTTGGAAGGCAGCGTAATCGATTCTAATTATAAGGTATTTGCACACGCAGGGGTGTATTGCCAATATACAAGTGGCAACAAGACGAATTTTTATTTTGATAACTTTTACTCAGGCCCTATTATAATTGACCAAACAGCTCCGGTTGTTGATTCATTTGCTATATTGAGTAGTACTTCACTTTTACTTCGATTTAACGAAGTGGTAGATTTAATATCCTCTCAAACTGTCTCAAACTATATTTTAAATGGGGGAATACAACCTGTAAGTGTGGTTAGGCAATCGGATGAAAGAACGGTATTGATAACCTTTTCTACTCCTTTTGTGTCAGGGCTGTCTAGGACTTTAGTTTGTGACGGGGTTGAAGATTTATCTGGCAATCCTATTGTAAACTATGTAAAACAGTTTCTCTACTTTGTTCCTACCTACAGAGATATTGTAATCAATGAGATATTCCCAGACCCCAGTCCTGTTGTGGGATTACCAGCGTTTGAATTTGTTGAGTTATATAACAGAAGCGCTACAGATATAAACATTAAGGGTTGGTATTTTAGCGATGGTACGACTATAGCAACTTTACCTGATTTTATTCTGAGAGCAGATAGTCATCTAACTATTTGTCCTACAGGTGGAATAGCAGATTATTCAATATTGGGTCGAGTGCTTGGTGTAACATCATTTCCAAGTTTGAATAATGCAGGGGATAAGCTTGTTTTGAAGGCTGCTTCTGGAAATATAATTGATGAAGTGAACTATTCTGATGTTTGGTATCGCGATGAGTTGAAAAGGGGAGGAGGCTGGACATTAGAACAGAAGAACCCCAATCACCCTTGTTCAGGCTCAGGTAACTGGATTGCATCCTCAGATATAAGCGGTGGTACACCAGGGAAAAGAAATAGCGTATACACCATTGTTGCTGACAATACTCCTCCATCTGTTATCAATAAATTATATCAAATAGGTAATGGTTTTCTGCTGGTTTTTGATGAACAGGTTGATTCGGTCTCATTTTCAATGAGTGTTTTTATATTAGATAACGGTGTTAATGTATTGTCAAAAGTATTAAAAGGTGATTCTGTGTTTCTTCAACTTTCAGCAAATTTGGTTTCGAATGTTACTTATACTTTTAGAATATCAGGTGTGAAAGATTGTTGGGGTAATGTATTAAGTAATTTTTCTTTCAATTATGTTCATGTAGTTCCGGTTGCAGCTTCAATATATGGTGTGCTGATAACAGAGATATTGGCAGATGAAAATCCGGTTGTGGGCTTACCTGAGGCCGAATATATAGAGTTGTATAACAATACAGGTAAGTCAGTTGATCTTACTAACTGGAGCATTTCTGACATCTCGGGCTCCGGTAAGTTACCTTCTTACATTCTTGATTCAGGGGAGTATGTGATTTTGTGCAATAATTCTGCAGTTGCTAAGTTTAGCGGGTATTCCAATGTTTTAGGTGTTTCTTCATTTCCATCTTTGTCGAATGACGGAGAGCTTTTGGTGTTAAAAAATAGCAACGGAAATACAATTCATTTTCTTAACTATAATAGCAGTTGGCATACAGATAATCTGAAGAAGAATGGTGGCTGGAGTTTGGAGATGGCCGATTTAAAGAACTACTGTACCGTAGATAATAACTGGAGGAGTTCGTTAGATGTAAAGGGTGGAACGCCCGGAAGTGCCAATTCCTTGAATGGGAATTATCCTGATACTAAGAAACCGGAAGTTGTCAATTCATTTATTGCAGATTCAGTTCATGTGGTATTGGTTTTTTCAGAAGCAATAGATAGTATTTCAGCTTCGAAGTTAACGCAATATGTATGTGCAGATTTGCCTTCTCCGGTTGAGGCATCAGCATTTGCAAGTGACTTTACGTCTTTCAAACTCCGTTACCCTCTACCTTTTTCAACAGGAATTATCTACGAACTTTCGTTTGATAGTATAACCGATTGTGCAGGGAACATCATTTCTGCCAAAGGAAATAGAGTTAAATTTGGTGTTACTTCTGATGCAGATAGTGGGGATATAATTATTAATGAAGTGCTTTTTAATCCACGCTCAGGCGGATATGATTACGTTGAACTGTACAATAGGACAAATAAAGTTATTGACCTAAACAGGTTAATGCTTGCTAATGTAGATAATCAGCATCAGATTAAAGATTTTTATGGTATAGGAAACACACCTCTTCTCATTTTCCCAAAAGAACAGATTGCGCTTACTGAAAATGTGAAAAATATCCGAGCTAACTATTATTCCGCTTATCCTGAGCGGATTTTGCAGGTTAATACCTTGCCTGGTATGTCTGACGATGAAGGTACTATACTTATTATGGATTCAATTGGTAAACGTTTGGATCAATTGGATTATTCAGTTGAGTGGCATCATCCGCAAGTAGATAATAAAGATGGTGTAAGTTTAGAACGAATCAGTTATGAATTACCTACGCAGGATAAAAATAATTGGACCTCTGCAGCTGCTACAGCAGGATACGGAACCCCGGGGCAGGTGAATTCTCAATTTAATACGTTGAATTCGAATGATAGAACAATTCATCTTCTAAAAGACGTTTTTTCCCCGGATGGAGATGGTTATGATGATGAATTATTAATTCAGTACAACATGGGAGAAACTGGTTACATCTGCTCATTTTCAGTATTTACATCACAAGGCAACCTCGTGAAGAAGGTTTTAAACAATGAATTGCTTGGTTCGAGCGGGCAACTGAAATGGCGGGGAGAGACGACCCAATCAGCTATTTCACCTCCGGGCATCTATGTGCTTGTTTTTGAGTTACAACACCCATCAGGCCAGCTAAAGCAGATACGAAAAACGGCCGTACTTGCTGTAAAGTAGAGGTTTACTTGCAATCAGGTTTTAGCATTTCATGACTACGTGTATTACATGCACCACACATGATACTTTTAAGAAAACATGCAGTACGATTCATAAGGTAAATATCATCATATACCATATGTGGTCCTTTGGGGTCTGTATTTAACTCATTACATATTTTCAGAGCATTTAATCTTTTTGTTAGACTTAATGAGCCATGAATGATTGGGTATTCTACCGGTGCATAACAACTACAAAATCGACCAATGTAATAAGGAACAATTTCATCTTTTCCTCCATGGAATGAGATAACAGGTATTCTATCATCTTCTTCTATAAACAAATCAGACAGCAGAGCCCCCCACATATTTACCACTCCTTTTATAGTGTATTTGTTTTTAAGTGTATTTGTTGAAGAATCAATCCCCCCTAATTTTTTCTCTTGCTTTTCAAGCCTTTGGTTTATTTCATCCTGTGTGCAGAATGTTGCATGTAATGCTGATGCAGCACCGGCTGATGAGCCCCCCACAAAAATCCATGCTGTATCAATTCCATAAGTAGCGGCATTTGCAACGGTATATCTTAATGCTGCGCGAGTATCTTGTATTGCTCTATAAACAGCATCTTTCAATAAATCAACATTACCATTGCAATCGGTCCCTCTGTACCAACCAATGCGATAATCTATTGATGCGGCTACAAAACCCTTTGAGGCTAATAACATACACTGCTTGTGCATTAACTGGCGTGTACCAGCACTAAAGCCACCTGGGAAAACCAGAAGAACCAGTGGCCTTTTTTTGAAATTATCAACTTCAGCTGAAGGGTAAAAGTAATCCACCCGAAGTGTGTCTGTTTCACCTTTCCAGTTTCTGGCTGTACCATATATTACACCTAATGAAGACGAAATTTCTTTTGCCTTAAAATACGTTGCGTTGGTGAATCGTTTGTCAGAGCAATAATCCTGCTGCGCGAGTGTAGCGAGTGAAAGAAATAATAGTGATAACAATAAAGTGGTTCTAGCTTTCATATATATGGTAATTAACCGTTTTGAGCTTTAGATACAGGCAAGTCAGTATCAATAATTTTTGAGTATCCTCCGTAAACATTTTTAATATTTTGAAATCCTTTTGCTTTTAAAAGTGATGATGCAATCATTGACCGATACCCTCCAGCGCAATGAATGTAATAAGTGTCATTCTTGGATAGGGTATTTAATTTCTCAGGTAATTCCTGTAAAGATGCGAGTTGCGCTCCTTCTATATGGCCGGAGTCAAATTCATTGGGTTTGCGTACATCCAATACTTTAATGTCATCATGCTTATAATCGAGAGAGAATTCATACGGGTCGATAGAGATAATCATGTCGATTCTTTTGCCCGCATCACGCCATGCATCAAAACCACCTTTTAATATTCCCAATACGTTGTCGAAACCAACTCTAGCCAACCGTGTAACAGACTCAATTTCTTTACCCGGTTGGGTTACCAAAAGAACCGGTGTTGAAATATCCAGCAGCGTTGCCGCCCAAATTGCATATTGGCCATTAAGGCCGAAGTTAAGTGATCCCGGAATGAAGCCATTCTCAAATTCATCAGGAATTCGGGTATCAATTATTACGGTTTGTTTTGATGTAGCTTCGATAAATTCATTTACAGTGAGTTCTTTTACTGCTGAATTAATGAGTTCATCAATGGGTATGTATCCGTTTTTGTTAAGTGAAGCATCTTTGAAAAAATATTTTGGTGCAGGTTGAATGCCTGCAGTTACTTCATTAATGAACGCCTCTTTTGCCATGGGCTGTAAGGCATAGTTATTTTGTTTCTGTTCTCCGATGGTAGAGAATGTTTCTTTGCCAATGTTTTTACCACAGGCAGAACCTGCACCGTGGGCGGGGTATACCAATACATCATCGGGAAGTGTCATAAGTTTATTACGAAGTGAATCGTACATCAAACCCGCCAGTTCTTCTTTAGTCATAACACCATCAAGTAAATCGGGCCGGCCCACATCTCCGACAAAAAGGGTATCTCCTGTAAATACCGCAGTTGATCTGCCTTGTTCATCTATAGCCAGAAAACAACTTGATTCAGGTGTGTGCCCCGGTGTATGCAATATTTTTATTTTTGCATTTCCCAGTTTTAACTCTTCTCCATCCCTCGCAACATGCACACTATAACTTGTTTTAGTTGTGGGACCGTACACAATTTTCGCCTCTGTTTTAGAGGCCAAATCAATATGTCCTGAAACAAAATCAGCATGAAAGTGAGTTTCGAAAATGTATTTTATACGGGCATTTCTGGAGGAAGCGAGTTCCATGTACTCCTGATAATCTCTTAGCGGGTCAATGATTGCAGCTTCTCCGTCAGCTTCTATATAATAAGCTGCTTGGGCAAGGCAGCTTGTGTAAAGTTGTTGAATATACATGGATAAAGTATCTTGAATAATTACAAATGTATCAAGCTTTAGCCGTAGTAAAAAAATCTTTCAGGTAAAATGGCTCAAATGCTGAAGTGTTCTCCACCTGTTTTTGTTCAAATTTTGATTTAGCAAGTTCGGCCATATGAGCCGCTCTCAGCACAAAGTCAGGGAAATAGTTTGCCTTGTTGAAGAGTTGTTCGAATGCCACCATTTTGCCTGCACCATTTCCGATAAATGCAGTTGTTTCGTTTTTAAGTTCTTCAAAAGAGTTCTCACTCAATATTTCCGCACGCGCAGGGTACATACTTTTCATGTTCGGGTCAAATACTTGAGTGTATACCTCCATTCTTTTGGCATCGATCATGGGGCAAATGAAGCCGGAGTTGAAGCCATACTCCATTCTGAATCCATTGGCCATTGCATCCAATGTTCCCACCCCAATTAAAGGGAGGTTGAGTGCATAACAAAGACCTTTTGCCGTGGAAGCGCCAACCCTCAAACCTGTATATGACCCAGGACCCATACTTACGCAAATGGCATCCAAATCTTTCATATAGATATGGTTGTCTTTTAATAATTCATTAATTAGCCCGGTTAATGCTGCAGCATGAACGTTTTTTTCTCTTCTTTCGAGGTAAGTCGTTTTGCTTTCGTTGAACAAGGCAACTGAGCAAAGTTCTCCAGAGGTTTCAATAGCTAAAAGTATTGCCATATGCCTTCAAAAATACAAAAGCTATTGTGTATTTGATTTTATTTTCGAAATTGCGACAAAAGCAAAATACATGAACCTAAAATTAGCGACAATAATTTGTTCTTTGTCCATTATATATGGCTGTAAGCCACCGGATGATACAGGTTTTGAACCCACAGCCCCTTTTCTGATAAAAAAACAGGTTTTTGAATTACCCGGTACGGATGAAGATCCTGTGAGTTCTGTGAGTTCAGGCGTTGAGGTAAAAATTGCAGGTAATAACGGCAACGGAGGAGCAACAAACTTTAGTTTTACCAACCTAACATCCTCAGGAGATTTTACAGTGGGAGCCTGGAAGAGTATTACACAAACGGCAGGCATGTCTTATAACAAATGTAACAGGATACAACAGTTAAGCGGTGGGAATCTGCTTATGCTTGGAACAGCAGGTGTTTCCATGACTGATTGTGAAGCATATGCTATTGTAACGGATGGCGGAGGTAATTATATCAAACATTACAAAACGGATAATGTAGGCGCAAATGAGTTCAATAGCGCTGTTGTTCAGTCTGACGGGGCTTTGCTCATTACAGGAAGTTCAACAGCCTTTGGTACAGGTGATCCTGATTTTTATCTGGTTAAACTGGATGTGAACCTCGGTTTTGTATGGGAAAAGAATTTTGGCTCAGAGTGGAACGAGGGCGCAGTAAAAATTGTTCCCTTTGACAATAACGGGAACTTCTTTTACCTTTTTGGATACACAGATGCAGATTTTCTTAACGGACGACAATTGTGGCTTATCCGTATAAACAATCTGGGAGATTCTGTATGGAGTAAAACATTAGGAACTGATGTGGATGATGAGCCAAGAGATATTATCAGAACAGAAGATGAGAATCATGTGATTTTGAGCGTAGCGGATAATGATAATCGTGAGTTGCAATTTTATAAAATTGACCCATCCACAGGAAAAGACAATTGGCTTGGAACAGCTAAATACGGAATGCCTAATCAGGATATTGATGCATACCATTTGATTAATTCCCAATCATCAAACCCGGGCGGGACTATTATAGCTGTAGGTTATGGCTATGCAAGCGGTACACGAACAGATGAGGATATGTTGGTTATTAAAACAACCTTATCTTTTGATGGGCCTACAGTTTACACTATAGGGGAGGCTGATTTTAATGAAAGGGGAAAAACAGCTGTAGAGGTTGCTGATGGCATTATGATTATCGGGTATAAGTCTGATAAATCGGGTAATACCAATAAAGATTTATTTGTGGCTAAAATCAGAAAATAATAGTTAAAGGATTTCCCACACTGTTTTGCTCAACACCAATAGTGCAAAAATCATAAAGATGATTTTGATTTTTGCAGGTTTCATGGTGTGCGATGCTTTTACGCCCAATTGAGTAAAAAATACAGAACCTATGGCCAGCGGTAATATAATTTGTCCGTTTAGCCAACCTAATTGTAAGGGTAAAATAACTCCGTGAGGGAGTTGCTGCATGGCATAGTAAATAGTTATTGGCAGTACCAAAAATGTAATAACCCCGGTAGATATAGAGGTTGATGTTTTCAGATTTAACCTGAGTAATTGGTTGAATACAGGTACCATAACTAAGCCTCCGCCTAACCCTGATAAGGCTGTTGCGCAACCGGTAACAGCGCCTACCAAGGAATAATGTATAGGCGTCCAATGGGAAGGTAAAATACTTTTTGCAACTGCCTGTTTTTGATTTTTCAACATACGTATGATTAGAACCAGCAACATAAATGCAAAGATGATATTGAACATGCTCTTGGAATAAAAAGTTGTTGTAGCTATTAAGTACGAAACAGACAACGATGTAATAATTCCTCCAAGGGCAGTAAATGTTATTTCTTTTGGAAAGTAGTTTCCGAGTTTGAATTGTTTGATGCTACCTACAGCTCCTGTAAATACAATGGTGGCAAGGGAATTAGCCAATATTAAGTTCACCAGCAAGTGCCCGTTTATACCTTGTTTTTGCAGGTAGTAGTCAATTACCGGTACGAAAATAATGCCTCCGCCTACACCCAATAAGCCCGACATAAAGCCGCCTACTGCACCGGTGAGTAATAATAATATGATTTGCAGTATATCGGGCAAATCTTAATTGGCTTTTAATAATGATTGGTATTTTTTCATGTCACTGAAAAGTTTCACTGCTTCTTGAATTTCCGCATCGTCATCAAAAGATGATTCAACGCGGGCCTTTTGAAAATAATACCTACGGGCAATTTCTTCTTCCAGCAATTCAGTTATTTCAGCTTTATTTTTTAGTATATCAGCATCTTTATCACGCTTCAACTGTTGCTTCATTTTTTCGTAGGTTTCTTTTACTGCTTCGAAATACTTTTCATCTTCCGCTTTTTTTCTGAAGTCTTCCAGACTTTGTTCTGCTCTGGTGGTATAATCGTAGTTACGGGTTTTAGCAAAGTTGATAAATTCTGTAAAATCAGCTTCGGTAATGCTGAAACTGCGGGCAGGTACTATGGTAGCATGTTTGCTGTGGTAGGAGGTAGCGAAGTCGAAAATGATTTGCTTGTATAGTAAACTTTGCGCAATAGCACTCATATTCTCTGCTTTGGTTTCAATATCAGGGTTTACTCCACCGCCATCATATACTTTGCGGCCTGCTTTGGTTTTGAATTCTTTTTTGAGTGAATCGGGCACTGAGCCCACACTTCCATCTTCATTGCGGTGTGAGTAATCTAATGCCTGAATGCAACGTCCCGATGGAATATAATATTTGGCTGTAGTTACTTTAAGTTGGGAGTTATATGTTAACGGGCGGGTAGATTGAACCAGGCCTTTTCCGAATGTGCGCTGACCAATAATCACTCCGCGATCAAGGTCCTGGATAGTGCCCGAAACAATTTCAGATGCTGATGCAGAACTTCTGCTGGTTAAAACTACCAAAGGAATTTCGGCATCTACAGCCTGCCCCAAGGTGTGGTAAGATTTATCCCACTCTTTGGCCTTTCCTTTTGTACTAACTACTTCCTGACCTTTAGAAACAAATACGTTTACCACATTTACAGATTCATGCAACAACCCACCTGGGTTACCTCTAACGTCTAATATTACTGATGCGAGTTTGTCATTTTTCTTCAACTCCGTTAAAGCATCTTTTACCTCTTTGCCGGCATCGTTGGTAAAACCTGTGAGTTTAATGTACCCAATATTATCGTTAATCATCCCGAAGTAGGGAACGTTCTTAACATGAATCTCTTCGCGGGTAATTTCTTTAACGAGCTCACCTGTTCCCTCTCTTTTGATTCTTAATTTGACCTTTGTTTTAGGTTGGCCTTTGAGTAGTTTACTTACATCAGAGGTGGTTTTTCCTTTCATACTTTTACCGTCAATCTCCAGTAAAATATCTCCGGGCCTCAGGTCTTCTTTTTGCGCAGGGAAGCCCTCGTAGGGTTCTGTAATCATGATTTCATTTTCACGCATGCCTATGGTTGCGCCAATGCCTCCGTACTGGCCGGTTACCTGAAATCTGTAATCTTCTGTTTCAGCTTCCGAAATATAATTGGTATAAGGATCGAGCGATTCCAGCATAGCATCAATGCCAGTGCGCATAAACTTGGATGGCTCAATGTCATCTACATAATACGTATTCACTTCCTTGTAGAGAGTAGTGAAAATATCGAGGTTCTTACTCATTTCAAAGTAATTGTCGACAAAGGAAAAGGTGAATACTGACGATAGGCCAAGGGCCCCAATGACGATATATTTTTTATGTTTGTTCATCGGTAAATTATCTGTGGGTAAAGATACTCAAAATTATTGCCAAGGTGAGTCAGTCGAGTGGGTCATTTCCATGTCCACCCCAAGGATGGCAGCGCGATATTCTGCCGGCAGTTTTAATTAAGCCTTTGAACGGGCCGTATTTTTTAAATGCCTGAATGCCATAGTCTGAACAGGTAGGGGTAAAGCGACAGGCATTGGGCAGCAGTGGTGAAATCAATGTCCTGTAAAGTTTGATGAGTAGAATAAAAAAATTACTTAGGAGCCACCTCATGTTGGTCAAAAAGCTGTTGTAGTGTAGTGTTTAGTCTTTCCTGCATAAAAGCAAAGGGTTGGTGTTCTTTGCCTACAAAAGTAATGAGCAAGGCGGCCTGTTTGTTTTGTTTAATCAAAAGTTGATGTATTAACGGCTGTTGGTGGCGTAATATTTCACGAATCTGCCTTTTTATACGGTTACGGTCGTGGGCGTGTTTGAATTTGCGTGACGATACAGAAATAAGTGTTTGTAAGGGCATATCCTCCGGTAGCTGTGTATATAGGCAACTTACTTTAAACGGGAACAGATAGGATGAGGCTGATGGTTTGCTATAGAGTTGCTCTATGAGTTTTGTACTGCAAAGCCGGTGTTTTTTGCTAAAGGATAAACGAACTTTGATGGCGGGCAACATGCTCAAATATAATAAAAAAGGCCCCGATGCGCACCGGAGCCTTCAGTTAAGAGTTTGGAAACACAAATTAGACTAGCGTTTGTGTCTTTTCTCGTCAGAAACGGTAAGTTTCTTGCGGCCTTGTTTCCTTCTTCTGGCTAACACAGCGCGTCCTGAAGCAGTAGCCATACGGTCTTTAAAGCCGTGTTTATTCTTTCTTTTTCTAACTGAAGGTTGGTAAGTACGTATCATCGCTCAAAAATTTTGGACTGCAAAGATAGGAAAGCAGGGGATAAATAAAAATTTTTTCGCACTTTTAGTAAAATGACTCCGCAATTCACACAATCCTTCTATTATTGAGGCCTTATACCAAAAGAATGCGCTACAAAGTTAAAGCACAACATCCGCATCGCCATGTGGTGGAAATTGAGTTTATAGTTACTGATAATCAGGAAAAAGAGTTGGTGATTCAGCAGCCGTCCTGGCGTCCCGGCCGGTATGAATTGGGTAATTTTGCCAAAAATATTATTGCTTGGCGGGCTTTGGATGCCAATGGCAAGGAGCTGAAATTCAAAAAAATAAATAAAGACAGGTGGCTTATAAGTACGCCTGAACAGGGCGATGTGCATATCGAGTACAGTTATTATGCGCATGAGTTAACGGCCGGGTCCAGTTTTTTTAATGAGCAAATGCTTTACCTGAATCCTGTTAACTGCTTTTTGTATGTGCCGGAGCGTATGCATGAACCCTGCGAAGTAGAGCTTTTGGGGTTGCCTGATACCTATGAGGTGGCCTGCCAAATGGAGAAAGTAGCGCATCATGTTTTGAAAGCACGCGATTTTGATTACTTGGCTGATAGTCCGTTGATAGCCTCAGAACACCTCAAACACTTTCATTTTCATTTGAATGAAGCGGAAGTGCACCTTTGGTTTACAGGTAATTTCAGCGGAGATTTTGGAGAGATTCTGGAGCATACCCATGCCTATTGCAAAAAGCAGGTAGAGGTTTTTGGCGAACTGCCTTGTGAAAAATACCATTTTCTCTACCACATTTTGCCTTATCCGTATCATCACGGAGTGGAGCATTTGGATTCAACCGTGATTGCGATGGGGCCTGCGGATAAATTTTCAGATATTAATTTTTACCGAGAGTTTTTGGGAGTTAGTTCGCACGAGTTTTATCACCTGTGGAACATAAAACGTATTCGTCCGGCTGAGATGTGGCCGTATGATTTTACAAAAGAAAACTATTCACGGCAAGGTTACGTGTACGAAGGGGTAACCACCTACATGGGCGATTTAATGTTGTTGCGCTCTGGTGTGTTTGATTGGGATGAGTACTGTGCTGAGTTCAATGATTTTTTACAGCGTCATTTTGATAACTACGGACGTTATAATTTATCAGTTGCCGGCAGTTCATGGGATACCTGGCTGGATGGTTATGTGCCTGGCGTATTCGGGCGTAAAGTTTCCATTTATGTGGAGGGTGCACTTGCAGCCTTTATACTCGATACAATTCTGATGAACAGTACACAAAATAAAAATACCATTGATGAGTTGATGCGCAGGTTGTATTACGATTTTTATAAACAAAATAAAGGTTACTCACAGCAGGATTACATTAAACTAATTGCTGACATAAGCGGAAGTCCCCAGCAGCAATACGTGGATGAGATACTGGAGGGTTGCGGATATATTGAGCACTATTTGCCTAACTCACTCGACTATGTGGGTTGCACACTCAATAAAACAGACTCTCCTTTGCTGTATGAAAGCGAATGGGGGATTAAAGTTGCGGTAGATGCAGGGCAATGGGTAGTGAAAACTATTGCTCCGGGCTCACCGGCAGACCATGCAGGTGTTGCTGAGCAAGACGTTATTGTAAGTATTAATGGGGCAGCACTTGCAACCATTGCCGACCTTAACGTGTGGCTTCAACAGCATAAAGTATCTGCATACGAACTGGAACTGAAAAATAGTTTGATGAAAAAATTGGTGTCCGTACAAAGCGGGCCCGACACTTTCTGGCATCGTTATCGTATCAGTAAACAACCTAACGCGACTGTTGCACAGAGAGAGGCATTTAAAACGTGGACACATCAGGAGTTTTAATTTAAACGTAAATTCGCCCACGTGAACATTCAACTATCCGTAGTTATTATCTCATACAACGAGGAGAAGAACATTGCACGTTGTCTGCAATCGGTGCAAGGTATAGCCGATGAAATACTTTTGGTGGATTCATTTTCCAAAGACCTTACAAAAGATATCGCAAGTTCTATGGGAGCGCGTGTAATTGAGCATGTGTTTGAAGGACATATTCAGCAAAAGAATTACGCTGCACAACAGGCAAAATATGATTATGTACTTTCACTGGATGCAGATGAAGCCCTGAGTGATGAACTTGAAAAATCAATTCAACAGATAAAGGCCAACTGGCAATACGATGCTTACCAAATGAACCGTTGCACCAACTATTGCGGAAAATGGATTAAGCACAGTGGTTGGTACCCTGACCGCAAGCTGCGTTTGTGGAATCGCACTAAAGGAGAGTGGGGGGGCGTAAATCCTCATGATAAGTGGGAGTTACATAAAAAGAGTATGAATTTTAAATGGATTAAGGGCGATATTTTACACTACAGTTATTACAGCATTGAAGGGCATTGGAAACAAGCCGAGAAATTCAGTAACATAGCAGCGCAAGCTATGTTTGATCAAGGTAAACGAATAAGCTTTGCGGGAGTATATCTTAAAGCAGCTTTTAAGTTTATACGCAATTATTTTTTGAAGGCGGGCTTCTTAGACGGTTATTACGGCTGGGTAGTTTGCAAAATTACAGCCTGGGAAACTTTTGAGAAATACCGCAAGTTGAGGGATATGAACAGGAGATTGGCATGATATTTTATGAATAAGCACAAATCATATTGAGATGAAAAAGATATTTTTATTTGCCTTTGTAGCTATGGTAGCCTTTGCCTGCGGTACTAACAAGAAAAAAGCCACAGAAGGACTCACTGAAATTAAAGGTCCGTTTAGCGGAAATAAATACGAATCAAATCGTAGGTATTTTCGTGCAACCGGTAGTGGTGAAAGTATTAATCTGGAATCGTCCCGTAGCCAGGCTATGTTGTTAGCTAAACAACGTCTGGCTTCTTCTGTGCAAACTCAGATTAAAAGTGTACAGGAGGCCTACAGTAGTGACCGTAAAGCGGAAGGCGGAACAGAATTCGAAGAGCGTTTTCAGAATTTAACACGGGAAGTACTTAACCAGATTATCGTTGATGTATCTACCATTGATGAAAAAACATTTCAAAAAAGTGATGGTACTTACATCACCTATTTAGCTCTGGAAGCACGCAAAAAAACCACTTACAAAAAACTTAAGGAGATTGCCAAACAACGCACCAGTTTGTCTGATAAAGACAAGAAGTATATTGAAGATATGATTGATAGTGCGATTAAAGATTTGGATGACGGAGAGTAAGTAATCGAATCAACGCAAAAGGCGCGCTATCGTCTATAGTTTGCACGCATCAATACCTGAACTTACGATTTGGTTTTCCATAACATCCACCAGGGAACGTAAGGTTTGTCATGGTGTTCATAATGGTAGCCGAAGAAATAACAACTTACAAACCCCCAAAGGTGATTTTTACTTTGCGTTCTTGCTTTATGTACGTTATCCAATTGTTCGGGGTAACGGTGCGGTAAATATGTGCCAAAGTAGAACAGTTGAAGTGTGCTGAGTAAAGGTGGGATTACCCAGAATAAAATCAGGTTGGTTTGAGGGATGCCCAAAAACCAATGCAGAAAATTAAATGCACCTGCCAGTAAGACAATCTGCCACCAACGCAAGTAGTGTTTCACAAAGCTTATATACCAATTGATGAATCTTCCTTCGTAGTAGTCAGGGTCATCTTGAGAGGCAACGTGTCGGTGGTGTTTATGGTGCTCTGGATAAAGATTTTTGTAATAAAAGGCAGCGTAAAGTAATAAGCTTATGGAGCCGATTATGTCGTTTATCCTTTTATTGGAACTAACTGTTCCATGCATGGCATCATGGGCTGTAATAAACAGGCCGGTATACAAATGTGCCTGAACTAATATAAACAACAGCCATACCGGATTTTTCCAGTTTATCTCATACTGAAATAAAAAAATCAGCCCAGCGCACCAAGATAGAATAAGGAGCAGTGCGATAATTGCACCTGCGTTGTTTCTATTCTTATTGATCAATCAGAGTTGTTAAATTAGTATCGAAGGGTTTTACACCTGAAGGGAAGTACTGAACCAGTTCTCCTTTTTCATTAATGAGGAATTTGTTAAAGTTCCATTTTACCTCGTAGTCTGATTTCCCGTTTTGTGCTTTTTGAGTGAGCCATTGATAAACGGGGTGTTGATCTTTACCCTTTACATCAATTTTTTGGGTGAGTTGGAAAGTTACTCCGTAATTTTTTTTGCAAAACGTTTGAATTTCCTCGGCATCACCAGGTTCCTGTGCGCCAAACTGGTTACATGGGAAGCCAATAATCACCAATTTATCTTTGTATTTGTCTTGTAGTTTTTGCAACTCGCTGTATTGAGGGGTATAACCGCACTGAGAAGCGACATTCACACACAAAACCTTTTTACCTTTCAAGTCGGCAAATTTTAGTTCTTTTCCATCAATACTTTTGATGGAGAGATCGAAGAAAGATTTAACAGGAGTTACTGTGGTTGGATTGTAATTGTATTGTCTGAATTTGAAGTTGTAAAACAACAGACCCGATACACCTGCAACAGCTGCTACGATTAATGTTTTCAAAAACATATTTTTCATTATTTAAAAAGATGAAATTTTTTCTTTTACCTGTTCCATGAGCCACATGGGAGTGGAGGTGGCCCCACATATGCCCACAGTTTCTCCCGGCTTAAACCAATCAGCATCTAATTCTTCTACAGTACTCACAAAATAGCTGTTTGGGTTATTGTCTTTGCACACATCGTACAATACTTTACCGTTTGATGATTTTTTGCCGGATACAAACACAATTACATCAAATTTTTTGGCATATTCTCTTAATTGAATATCCCTGTTAGATACCTGTCGGCAAAGTGTATCATTAAAATCTACTTCTACTCCGCGTTTTTCTAGTTCGTCTTTTAAAGCGTATAAGTTTTTTGTGCGTTTAGTTGTTTGACTGTAGAGGGCAATTTTTTCAGGCAGTTGAATTTGGTCCAATTCTTCAAACTTTTCAATCACAATAGCGTCACCGTTGGTCTGGCCTTTTAAACCGTTTACCTCAGCGTGCCCGTGTTTGCCATAAATCAGAATAGGAACTTTATCGTTGTATGCCTCACGTACGCGATTCTGTAGCTTAAGTACAACCGGACAACTGGCATCAATCAATTCAATATCATTATCAAGGGCTGTTTTGTACGTTTGAGGAGGTTCACCGTGGGCCCGAATCAGAACACGCTCGTGTTTCAGATTGGGTAAGTCATCGTGTGAGATAATCTGTAGTCCTTTTGCCTTCAGGCGTTCTACCTCTTCTTCGTTGTGTACGATATCTCCCAAACAGTAAAGTTTGCCATATTCGTTCAGGTAGTCCTCAGCCATTTGTATGGCGTAAACTACGCCAAAGCAAAAGCCTGAATTGTCATCAATAGATACTTGTAAATCTTTCACGTCTGCAAAAGTAAACCAATTTGAGGCTTAAATGTTTTAATTCAGGTTTAAAGCGATAAAAAATGCCAATTGAATCAGGTACACATTTTTGGCTATTTTGTTCCGGGCATCTACTTCAAACATGAAGAATAAGATGCTGAAAACGAAGGAAACGGCAAACCACATGGCGTAATTCTGGAATGGAATTTCGTTATCCAACCAGCCCCAGTAATCGTACTTAATAGCCACCGGCTCAATAAATATGTCCATAAATACCATGAGCATAGCTGCTGTAAAGGCTCTCATAGGCAAGGTTCGGGTAGAGCGCCAGGCAATACAACATGCACAGTAAATGAGAATCAACCAGTTGAGACCTATTATAAGTGGGGTGTTGAGCACCTTTGTACCCAAGGTGTTCCCGTAAGTATAATCTCCAAAAATGGCCTTTGTATTTGTTCCAATTACTTCTATACCCCAGGCAGTAACGGCAATAATCAGGGCAAAAGTTATTTGTCTGGTATTGTATTTACGGTGAAATGAAAATAGGATTACTGCTGTTAACAGTAGGTTGTATGGCACAAGTGTTTTAAACAGGTGTATTAAAGCGTCAAGGCTAAAGCCCACAACGCCCACCAGATAAAATACGCCCAGTATTGTTGTCCAGATTATTGGTTTATTGTCCGTCCTTTCCATTCGTTTGATTTGGTTAGTAGTTTGTTTACAGACAGAACGGAAATATGAACCAAAGTTAACATTTGCCACGAGTGGTACAATACGTTAAATATTAAATTTTGGTTAGCAGCCTTAGATATCATAATGCGCAGGTAAATAATCAGAATAAAACTGAGCCACAAATTGGGTGTGGGGACAAACCATATAAATGCAATGTAAGAGAATGTTGTTAAAGCAAGATAAACAAGCAGGGCAGATACACTGTTGCCAAAACCGCTGAGAATATTTTTAGAAAAACCATTGATCCCATCTTGATAGCTTTTGTACATGCGGCATTGAATAAAACCATTGGCCAGTAAGGTTTGTCCTCTGTATCCCAGTTTTTTAACCAATTTCATACACTCAATATCTTCCGTAATTTTATTGGCCAAACTCAAATGAAACAAGTGCTTTTTGTAAGTACCAGCATCAAACAACATAAACTGCCCGTTGGCAGCTGCCAATGATGGGAAACTGCTTTTACGAATAAGTACTAGCGGGAGCATTGAAAGCAGCAAGTAATGCATGAGGGGTACTACCAGTTTCTCTCCGCGGGTTTCCATCAGCTGGTCAGGGAAAATGGAGAGTAAAGTGAGTTTTTCACTAGCCGAATAGGCCAAAGCGTTTTTTATTAATCCTTTTTTTACGGTTACATCAGCATCCAGAAAGAGCAGTTTGTTGCCTTTGGATTGAAGTGCCAGTTGATGACAAGCCCAGTTTTTACCTAACATGTTAGGCGGCAACGCCTCTCCCTTTAGTAGTTTTACTTTAGGGTCGATTTTGCTGAATTGCTGAACGAGCATGGCAGTTCTGTCGGTAGAATGGTCATCCAATACCAGTACTTCATAGTTTTTGTAATCCTGATTGAGGATGGAGCGCAACAGTTTATCAATATTTTTTTCTTCATTCCTGGCCGGAATAAGAATAGAAACCTTATCACCAGGTTCGGCTGTTGAGTCCTCTAAACGCTGAGGGTACCAGTAGTTTACCGTGGCTACCATAAAGCGCAGAAGCAAAAATGAAAATGTAATCCACCACAATACAAGCATAGAGTCTAAAACAAAAGAGGGCTAAAATAGTTATTTTTGTTTTGACCTTTATATACCTGATGACAAATAACGAGCCTGATGAGTTTTCGTACCGCGGTGAAGCCTCTCTTTTCCCTATTCCGCTAAGCATTAGTTCTCCGGTTATTAAACCCGAGGATAAGAATAAAATACGTGCCAATGCAGTAGAGGCGATGCACCATTATGCTCAGCAGGAAATTTCCTTACTCAGGAAGCAGGCTGAGTTGATTATGCAGCAGGTGCGTGAAATTGAAGACCGCATGAAGATATCGGAGCATATTTATGAATCTGATATGCGCTTTACCCCGGTAGTGGGACAGGTTTATCACTTATATGAAAAGGACGATCACTACACACTTTCTTTAATTGGTCCGAATGAATGGGGAAGAAAAGAGATGCCGTTTCAACGTTACGTAGCTACTGTAAAGTTGATGGGTGACCATAGCTGGGACGTTCTGAAAAATTCTTAGTGACCCCATGGTTCAGGCAAAAATATCTTTTGCCCGAATGCCGTTTTCCCGCATCCATTTCAGCGATAGACTTCTGCTGATTTGGACAGTTTGTTTCCCCAATAAAAAATTAAACGCATTACCCTTGTGCAAGTAACCGCTGGGAGTGGGAGCTATGCGGGTATGAATGGCCGGCATATTGCTAAGGTAGGAATATTAGAAACGTGTATTATATTTGAGTATGAACTTCTCTACATTTTTTTTAAGTAGTCAATATTTTCGGGGTAAAAGTGGGTTGTTATTCCTCGTTTTTTTGCCTATACTATTTCTAATTGCATGTGCCAATAATACTTCTGAAAGCACATCAATGATTAACAAACAATTGGATGTAGTAGATAGTAATTTATTGGACTCGGAACTCTTTATTAGAAAAGAATTTTATTCATTAATGGGAGAAGAGCGAATAAAAGAATTGAAAGATACTAGTCGGGTAATTATTCGATTAACAACTTCTTTTCCTTTTGATAGCATGGCTTTAAGGATTTATAAGATTGAGAGTAGAAGATATTCTGATGGGAAGGAGTTCATACACTCTATTTACAAGCACTATCCTAATGAATTCAATCCTTTCTTACTACTTGGAGATCCTTCAGGAAAAAGCATAGAAACCTACCCTCGCATTTTTGAACAAAAATGTATTCGTGTTAATTTGAAGTCATGGAAAGCAATCCTCCAAAATATAAATGAAATGGGAATATGGGGACTTACTAGCCAAAGATGCAATTGCTTTGATGGTAATAGGTATCAACTTGAGGTAAATATTAAAGGCAGATATAAATACTTGTTTTTTGATAACCCACAACCATCAGATACAATCATGTCTTTATTTGATGAGATTACCTCGCAATTTAGTAAATCAAACTAAATACACTTTCCTCTTCTAAGTAATTTGACTTTTATGCTTTCTTCACATATCACCCCCACAAACACATCCTGTTATTCATTCAGGAATCTTACTTCACCAAATACATAATTGTAGTCTTGCTAAAGGATTGTTCTAAGTGAATTAAAATCTACTTCTCGCAAATATTTAAAAGTAAAGCCCCTGTCTTATGCAGACAAGGGCTTGAAGAAATTTGTATGCAGGGGTTATTTAATAATTATCCGCTCTACGTGCAGCAGGTTATTGTCTTTGTCAAAAAGTTGTAACAGGTATATTCCTGCTTTTTGTTTTAGTGCAAGCTCAAAAGCTGATAGGTTTGATGGGAGTATCTCGGATTGTAATACACGTCCGGTGATGTCGCATATTTCTGCTTTGGCTAAACTAATTTCTGTGTTGTATTGAACGCGAATATGATCTGATGCAGGGTTGGGGTAAAGCTGTACAAAAGGATTTCGACTCACACGCGTTGTGCCTGCGGGGATTTGTAAACTTACTTTATGCAATGCACGGATGACAGTGCCAAATAGCAGGTTGTTAGACAGGCTATCCTGATTGGTAAGAACGGAAAATGTAATGCCCGATGTAATGTCTACAGCATTCTCATTGATGTATCCGAAAAAAGTTCCTCCGTGTGAGTAAGCTCCGCGTCCGTTTAGTTCATTGTTATACTTAAATATGCCCAATCCGTAACCGTCACCTCCGCCAATATTTATTGTTTGAGTCATCTCACCCCAAGAAGTAGAGTTTAATAGTTTTCCAGATGTGAGCAGATGCCAGAACAGGACATTGTCTTCTGCTGTGGTTACTAATGAACCGGCTGTATTGGCCAGGCTAAACAAGTTGTCGAGGTATGGCGTTTGAGTCATGTCTTCCATTTCTGCCCCTGTTAATATATTACTCCAGGGGTGAGCCAAAGGTGTAGCGCCTGCATCTCCAAAGTTTTTAGTGTGATTAAGCCCGTGCGGAGCAAGCAATCTGGTGTTAAGTGCAGTCCAGGGTGATTCGTTAAGCACTTTGCTGATGATAATACCGGTTACAATATAGTTGGTGTTAGAATAGTCCCAGGCTGATCCGGGAGGGAAATTGGGTGTTTTTGCCAATCGCATAATTTCCTCTCTGGTCCATATTTTAGCCGGCTTGCCAAAAATGGAGTCATTGATGGCATCACTCTGCATGTAGTCATGCAAGCCACTGGTGTGGTTGAGGCATTGTCGTATGGTGATTTGTCCGTTGATGTTTGGGTACCCTTGAATCCATTTTCCGATGGTGTCATTCAGGTTAAGCAAACCGTTCTCCTGCATGTTGAGTAACAAAGCAGCTATATGTGTTTTTGTATTGCTCCCCATACCAAAGTACATGTCTGGTGTAATAGGAACGTTCTGCTGTGAGTAGCCATATCCTCGTTTCCAGGTTCCAGCATTTGGGAAATGTACAGCCGCTGAAGCACCTTTTATTTTGTAACGGAGACAAACGCTGTCGAGTACTTCAGATAAGCGATTGGTGAGTGTTTGTGGTAGTTGGGCACTTGACTGCAAGCACATCATTACGCCACATGTAATGGAGAGTAGAGTTATTTTTTTCATGGTAGGGTTATTTTATGTGGCAAAGAAAAGTTACACCTCAGATGAAGACAAACCTGTTTAGACGTAGCTCCTTTATAATTAGACAGGCAAAGCTTTGAGCTGTTTGGTCTAAAAAAAAGAAACTTTGGTCTATTGTGCTATAGATATTTGAGGTAATATTGAATGTTTTGCAGCATGAATCAATTCATTTTGTTTTTACGTAAACTAATTAATCTCGCAGGCTCGCGCATTGCACTCAATATTTATTTCTGGGTAGCAATACTGCTCTTGAAAATTTCGGATGCAGATGATCAGCAAGCTTATCCGAATATTTTCTACTACTTACTGATGGTTTTCTTTCTTGGTTTTTTTGCTGCTGTCAGTTACATCAACAATCTGTATTTGCTGCCGGTATTTCTTTTCAGGAAGAAGTACCTTAAGTATTTTATTTTTTTACTGCTACTTGTCTCAGGCATTTCATACCTGTATACCTACTTACTTATTTACCTGCCCCGCATTTTTCCCGCTTTGGATACAATGGTACTTTCTATTGTAATGGATCCTGTAGATAACGATTTGAGCCCTGCCGGGGTAGCAGGAAACATGATGACCTATTTCTTCTTTATGCTGGTATGGACATTCTTCTTCACATTGCTGGGAATATATTACCGCAATAAAAAGCAACTGGTCGATATGCAGGCTGTTCTCAATCAACACAGAGAAGTTGAGCTGACTATGTTAAAGAACCAGATTCATCCTCATTTTTTATTTAATACCTTAAACAATCTGTATGCATTAGCGCTGAAAAAATCGGATGATACGCCTGAACTAATTTTGAAGCTATCGGCTGTGTTACGTTACATGATTTATGAGGCTGCAACACCATTGGTTTCTTTCAGTAGAGAGAAAGAGGTTATTCAGGCGTATACGGATATTGAACTATTGCGTGTACAGAATACTCAGCAAGTACATTTTTCGATAGTGAGTGACGGGGAATATACCATCCCTCCTTTATTGTGGCTGCCGGCTTTGGAGAATGTGTTTAAACATACACGCAACGCGGAAAGTCCGGACATTGAGTTCAGGTTGGAAATAAAAGACAATAAGTTTTATCTGTGGTGTCGCAACAAACTGTATCCAAATGCCATTACTAAAGACGAGTCAGGTGGTTTCGGGATAGTGAATTTACGGAAACGTTTGGACTTACTCTTTCCTGAAAAACATCAACTGTTTGCAGAGCCAAGCGGAGATTATTTTATATTTGAATTAGAAGTTTCTCTTTTATGAAAAAACATAAAGTACTTATAGTGGATGATGAGCCGCTTGCCAGAGAAATTATTCAAACTTTTTTAGGGGAATACTCTGAGTTAACTATTGCGGGTTCGTGTAGAAATGCAATGGAGGCTTTTGCACTGCTCAATCAGGTTGAGGTAGATGTGATTTTTCTTGATATCAATATGCCGGAAGTAAGCGGGATAGATTTTGTGAAAATGCTCAAGAAGGCTCCATTGATTGTGTTTACCACCGCGTATGCAGAATTTGCTTTAGAGAGTTACAGTCTAAATGCGGTAGACTATTTACTTAAACCCATAGCGAAAGACCGTTTCAGGCAAGCTATGGGGAAGGTTATTGCACAGCTGCAACTGAATAATAGTCCTGATGAATTGGCTAAAGAAAGCAACGACAACAGTTTGTTGTTTGTGCGTTCAGAAGGGAAATGGATGAAAATAGATTTGGCAAAACTACAGTGGGCCGAGTCGCTTAAGGATTATGTGAGGCTGTGGACTGCTGAAGGACGTATTACTATCCACAGCACCATGAAAAATCTGGAGGACCAACTTTCTGCTCATCCGAAATTTGTTCGTATTCACAAATCGTTTCTGGTTAATCTGGAGTTTGTACAGCAGGTTGATGTGAACGAGGTATGTGTTGCAGAAAGCCGTGTGGCTATAGGAAGCAGTTATAAGTCTGCTTTGCAGGAAAGGTTAAATCAGTTCAGGTTATTGTAGTAAAACAATTCCTGTACTCAATTAGTGAGTACAGGAATTGTCACTATTCTCTAGTCTATATTTTCAGGTAGCGTATAAGTACGGTCTTTGTTTTTCTCTTTCAAATAAGGCATTAAGGGCGCAAAGTATTCCAGCATGGATGCAGCACTTAATTCACTTCCGGTTTTTTCTTTTAAAACATCGCGCCAGTTTTTGCCGGCACCATATTTCATAATATCGCGAAGGAAATCACCTGTTTCTTTACTGCCAAAATAATTGGTATTGCGCGGGTCTTGCTTCAATATGTTTTTGGCAATATGGTTGTGAATCTGGTAAAGCAGTATGTAGGAGATGGCGTAATCATAGTATTGTGCAGCATCGTCATTGATATGTGTTTTGCTTGCAGCATCACAATACTCTTCGCTTCGATTAGTGGGAGGGACAACGCCCTGGTATTTTTTTACCAGTTCCCACCAGCGCGTATTGTATTGGTCGGCTGGTAGGTTTTTAACATATAAATCGTGCTCAAAGTGTGTCATGGTTCCGGCTGAGAACGGAATAAATACTACGGAGTTGAGCGCTTGTTTCAATAAGGTTTGCATCTCATCCGTTTGTGTATTGGCAGGCAACAAACCATTGTTGGCTAGGAAAGCATTTTGCATGGCGGCCAGTCCTATCATGGTGCCGAATGCTTCGTGGTAGGCACGGTTAGCACCCTCACGCAATACAGGTGGAACTTCGGGAGTGCTATAGGTCATGTAATAGTAAATGTGTCCCAGTTCGTGGTTTACTGTTTCGTACCATTCTGTGTTGGGGATAACACTCATCAATGAGCGTACATCTTTGTTCAAATCCATGTGCCAGGCACTGGCGTGGTTATTCTTTTTGTATTTAGCATCAGCGGGAACCGGGTAAAGGCTCGATTTGTCATAGAAAGATTTGGGTAGCTCATCAAAACCCAGGCTTACATAAAAGCGCTCACCCTCTTTTACTACCCACTCGGCAGTTTTTGTTTTGAGTACAGAGTCGAGGTTCATACCTTCCACATTAACCATAGCACTCCAGTCTTGCGACCAGCGGTTGGTGAGCCAGTGTGCCGGTATATAATCAGGCACGTTTGACTTGTACTTAGCCGCCAGTTCGTAACGTGCATAGGTATGCAATTCACGGTACAATGGCCAAAGCTCTTTAATAAATTTTTTATTAAGCGCCATCATTTCTTCAGAAGTCATTCCGTAGTCAGATACCTGATAGGTAAAGTAATCAGGATAGCCTAAACCTTTTACTGTTTCATTGCGCAGACGCTGTAAATGCTGGAGGCCGTTCTTAAGAGTTTTGCCTACCTCTTTGCTCGATTCCCATGCAGCCTGACGTTTTGCTAAGTCATTTTCTTCATTGAGAGTGGCATCAATATCATTGGTGGAAACAGATTTGCCGTTCATCTTAAAATCATATCCGAAGAGTTTTTCTGTTTGTGCAGTTTCTGCCTTGATGCGTTCTTTTACAATATCGCTGAGTGTCTCAGGGTTGTTGGCTGCGAGATAGAGTACTTTCTCCAGTTGTTTGATCTGTAATGACGTGAGTTCTTTTTTATTTTCAAGAAATTTACGTGCTGTTTCAATGTTTGTTTTGCTACCGGTAAAGGCAGCATAAGCTTCATTTGTTGCTTCCGCTGCTTTGGCATTAGTGCTGTCACCTTCAATAATCATAGTGTTTACTTTCCATTGAGCTTCATTGGCCGCTGTAGAAAGTTCCACATATTTCTTGTTGTAATCGTCAAGAAATTTCTGAGCTTCCTGTTGCAGGTTTTTGCCTGTTTGGCCACAAGCGAAAAAGGCCATACTGATTATGGTTAACCAAAATAGTGATTTGATTTGTTTCATACGTTTGTAATTTGATATAGCTAGTTATTCTGTTTTTTAATGTTGCTCAACATTATCCGATAAAACAAAACCCTGTTTCGATGAACGAAACAGGGTTTTGAAGGATTGTTATTTATTGTTAAATCTTGATTAGTAATCGAGTTTAAATTCTACCCTACGGTTTTGTGCGCGACCTTTAGGTGTTTTGTTATCGGCCACCGGTTTAGTAGAACCCATACCTGTTGCAGTCATGCGTGAAGGATCTACACCTTTTGATTCAAGATACTTCTTCACGGCCTCAGTTCTGCGTTGTGAAAGTTGCATGTTTTTCTCAGGATCTCCCACATCATCTGTGTGACCTTCAATGGAAACTTTGAGTTCTTTATCTGCATTTAATATAGCAGCTAAAACGTTCAGGTCATCAAATGATTCTTTTTTGATAACATCTTTTCCTGATTCGAAGAATACTCCTTTAGCAGCTACAGCCACTTTCTTCATTACCTCAGCTTTAATTTCAGGACAACCTCTGTTTGCAGCAATACCAGCAACAGTTGGACAACGGTCTTCTGCATCATCGATACCGTCTTTGTCTGTATCAACAAACGGACAACCTTGTTTAGCTGCAATACCTGCTTCATTAGGGCATTTGTCTAAGCTGTTTTGAATGCCATCACCGTCAGTATCAGGGCAACCTTCAAACTGTGCAATACCTGCTTCGGTAGGGCATTTATCAAGTGCATCCTGAATTCCGTCACCGTCAGTATCAGGGCAACCTTCAAACTGGCGAATACCCGGGGTTTCAGGGCATTTATCTTCTGTATCCACGATGCTGTCTTTGTCAGAGTCAAGGTCGCAACCCACAGAGTCAACCGCATAACCCGGACGCGTGGTTTTACATTTATCGTATTTGTTGGCAACACCATCGTTGTCATCATCTTTCATTTTCTTAGGTCTGGCTCCAGCGGCAGCATCACCAAAAGGAAGGTTGTATTTGATGCCTGCTGCATAATACAAAAACTGGTCGTTGTCAGACCATTTTGCAGCACGGTGAATACCATCCCAAGAATCACTCATGGTGTAGTTGTATGTGATTTGTCCATAGGCCGAAAGGTTGTCATTGATAGGATAGTCAAATCCTGCACCCATAGGCCAGTTGAATTTGTAGGCAGATTCTACTTGTTTGTTAACATAGTTGCCATCATACAAGTGAAAGCCGAAGTTGGTTTTGATAAAGTAATTAAATCCACCCAAGCCCATGAAAACATAGGGGCGAATTTTAGTGTCTTCTTTTAAAAGTTTTCCGTTGCTGAACTTGTATTTTCCTCCAACAAAGTAATCTGCAATGTGTCCGCCAAAACTGTATGTCTGAAACTCACCTTTTTTGGAAAGGTATCCGATTTGACCCCAGTTGGCATTCACCATGGCGTCAAGTGACGGGCTTACATAATAATTAAGGGAGATGCCTCCGGTAGGGTGAAATACCTGATCGTTTAAAAATGACCAGTAACCCAAATCACCATGGTATTCACGTTGACCGAAGTGTAGTCCTACAGCAAGCCTGCGGTCTGCTGTTTGAGCCATTGAGGTAGCCCATGTCAAACAGGCCATTACAACAACTAAAAGTTTAGTAAAACTTTGTCTTCTCATATCTTTAGGTAGTTAAAAAGTTCATAAAAATAATGTAAACATTAGTAAAACAAAACTAATACTCAAAAAAGAGTACTAATTCTCCTTTTTTGAGGAAGTTATGTTTTTGCAAGTTATGTTTTTGTCGTAAATAAAAAAAGCCTCCGGATATTTCAGAGGCTTTTATGGGGTAATTTCTTTATTTTCAGTTATCAAGCATACATAACACTTTTGATTGCCTCTTTAGTACGGGAAACATTAGGCAGAAATTCTTCTACAAAGGTTGGGGCATAACCCAATGGCACATCGCGTGTTGTTATACGTTTAATAGGTGCGTCAAGGTAATCAAAGGCTTCTTTTTGTACCATGTAAGTAATCTCAGAGGAGATGGAGGCCAAAGGCCATGCTTCTTCTACAATGACTAACCGGTTGGTCTTTTTAACAGATTCAATAACGGTTGCGTAATCCAGCGGGCGAACAGTTCGCATATCTATTACTTCAGCAGAAATGCCCTCCTGAGCTAATTCTTCAGCCGTAGCCAATGCAACCTTCATTATTTTTCCAAAGGAAACAATGGTAACGTCAGTACCAACCCGTTTTATATCTGCTTTGCCAATAGGGATGAGGTACTCTACTTCAGGTACTTCTCCCTTATCGCCATACATTTGTTCTGATTCCATGAAAATCACAGGGTCATTATCGCGAATGGCGGATTTCAAAAGACCTTTCGCATCGTAGGGGTTAGAGGGGACCACTACTTTTAATCCGGGGCAGTTGGCATACCAATTTTCAAACGCCTGTGAATGCTGAGCTCCCAATTGTCCGGCAGAACCTGTAGGGCCCCTGAAAACAATAGGTACATTGAATTGACCACCGCTCATTTGGTATATTTTAGCGGCTGCGTTAATCACCTGGTCAATGGCAACCAAAGAAAAGTTGAAGGTCATAAATTCAATCACCGGGCGCAATCCGTTCATAGCTGCCCCTACGCCAATGCCGGCAAAACCCAACTCCGCAATGGGTGTGTCAATCACCCGTTTCTCACCAAACTCTTCCAGCATTCCCTGGCTCACTTTGTATGCTCCGTTGTACTCGGCCACTTCTTCACCCATCAAAAAGATATTTTCATCCTTGCGCATTTCTTCGCTCAAGGCTTCTCTCAGGGCTTCACGAAATTGTATTACTCTCATGCTTTTCTTTTTAGCAGGGCAAAAATAGGTTTTTTTTTGAAACCTGTTTCTACTTTGTGTGAAGTAAGAATATACTGTATTTTCGCAACCGCATGACTAAACAGTTTGAATTTAAAGAAATTGACCGGGAAGGTTTTGAAAACCTTGACGTGATAGCCGAAGCAGAAAACTTTAATCGTTGGATGTACGATCAGGTTAACCCGCATTGCAAAGGCACCATTCTGGAAATTGGCAGTGGTATAGGCAACATCTCTCAGTTTTTTCTGAATAACCACCAGCATTTATATGTAAGTGACCTTAGAGAGAACTACAGAGCTGAGTTAACCAGAAAGTTTGAAAATCAAAAAACCTTAGGCGGGGTTCTTGATTTGGATATTGTAGCTTCTGATTTTGATACCAAGTTCAGCCACTTATTTGAAAAGTTTGATACTATTTTTGCTTTAAACGTGGTGGAGCACATCGAAGATGATAAGCTAGCTATTCACAATTGTCGTAAACTTTTGAAAAAAGGAGGGAAGCTCATTATTCTGGTTCCTGCATTTCAATCCTTATACAATGAGTTCGATAAAGAGCTTTACCACTTTCGAAGGTATACCAAACACACCTTAAACAAACTCTTCAGAGAGAATCAATTTCATCTAATAGAGTCAAGGTATTTTAATGCACTCGGAATTTTGGGTTGGTATGTTTCAGGTAAAATTCAACGGAATAAAACTATCCCTAAATCGCAGATGAAACTGTACAACATTATTATTCCAATCAGCAAAGTGCTGGATAAGCTCATGTTGAAAAGGGTAGGACTCTCCGTTATAACAGTTGGGCAAAAATAACGCTCTAAGCTTTCGGTCCTTTGGGTTGCAAAGGGCGTATCTCGAGGTTTACCGTATGAAAATTGTCGGGCATTTCAAGTGCTTGAATAATGTTTAAGGCAACATCTTCAGGCATCAGCATATAATCATGAGGTTGAATGCCCGGGCTGTTTCTGAAAAAATCTGTTTTGGTTGAGCCGGGGTAAACACAGGTTACTTTAATTCTGAAATCCCGCACCTCCCTAAACAGTGATTCTGATATTCCTTTTACGGCCCACTTGGTTCCGCAGTATGCTGAGACTTGTGGCATACCTTCCAAAGCAGCCGTTGATGCGATATTGATAATGTGTCCGTATTGTTGTTTTTTCATTTGCGGTAAAGCCATTTTGGTGCAATGGAAAAGACCTTTCACATTGGTATCAAACAGTTCGTCCCACTGTTCGTAACTGATGTCTTCCAAAAATCCGAAGTAACCCAGGCCGGCATTGTTCATCAGGATATGCAACTCGTCACCCCATTGTTTTCGTACCAATTCAAAAGCATGTTCAACCTGTTCGTGTTTTCTGATGTCGCAGGAAATAAAGATTAAATTCTCATGTGTGTAATCCGGAGCATTTCTGCCTAAGCCGGCCACTTTGCATCCTTTGTTCAGCAGTTGTTGTGCAGTTGCTTTTCCAATGCCTTTACTTATGCCGGTTACAATGGCTATTTTGTTTTTTAAGTCCATGTTATTGTTGGAATTTTGCAGTAACCATACGGTCTTTTCCCTGCATATCTTTTAAAATTTCTGTTTCGGTAAAATTGTTTTGTTGAAGTAACTCAGCTACCTGTGAAGCGAAAGACTCATTGCATTCCAAAAACAACATTCCTCCTTTATTCAGGTGTTTTAAGGCAAGTGCAGTTATGGCTTTGTAAAACTGTAAAGGGTCGTTATTGGTTACAAACAACGCCTGATGTGGTTCATGCAGCAATACATTGTTTTTCATATCAGTCTTTTCAGCTTCAGTAATGTAGGGCGGGTTGCTCACTATAGCATCAAACTTTTCCAAACCTGAGCAAGATGACTGATTCAGTATATCCAGTTGCTCAAAACGCACTTTAGCGGCATTAAGATTAGCTGCATTTTTTTTAGCCACCGTCAGCGCTTCTGACGAAATATCAATGGCCATAACATCTGCTTCAGGTAATTCCAGTTGCAGGGAGATGGCAATACATCCGCTACCGGTACCCATATCAAGGATGGATGCTTTCCGGCCACGGTACTCTTTCACTACACGGTAAACCAACTCTTCGGTTTCTTTTCGTGGTATAAGAACAGCAGCATCTACAAAGAATTTCTGTTTGTAGAACCAAGCGTAACCAAAGGCGTATTGCACCGGTTGATGCTGCATTAAACTGTGCAGGTATTTGTAAACTCGAAACGTAAACGTTTCTGAGATTTCCTCCCGATCAAGAGTACGAAGCTTGCTTCTGCTGAAACCGGAGGCTTCTTCCAGCAACATCCAGGTGATTTGTTCTGCTTCATCATTGTCGTAAATTGAAGCGAGTTCTAAGGTCACTTTTTGCTGAAATTCTTTGTATGTCATAGTTGAAAGAGCAGCAAAATACAAAAGAATGGTATTTTCGCACCATGTCAGCTCATCATTTATTTATGCAACGTGCACTGGAATTGGCTCAAAATGGTCACGGACAGGTTGCTCCCAACCCGATGGTGGGTTGTGTGGTGGTGCACAATAATGAAATAATTGGTGAAGGATGGCACAAAGTATACGGTGGTGCACATGCAGAGGTGAATGCTATAACATCAGTAACCGATAAATCCCTGTTAGCCCAAAGTGTTTTGTACGTTACTCTGGAACCTTGTAATCACTTCGGCAAAACACCTCCGTGTACATCGTTAATTCTGGATTTGGGCATAAAGCAGGTAGTTGTTGCTAGCAGCGATCCGAATCCGCTGGTTTCAGGCAGAGGAATAGCACGTTTACAAGGAGCCGGAGTAAATGTGGAAACAGGAATTTTGAAATCAGCAGCAGATGAATTGAATAAACGTTTTTTTACTTTTCATCAGCAGCAACGTCCTTTTGTGCTATTGAAATATGCACAAACCGCTGATAGTTATCTTGGATTGGATGTTCAAAATTCAACTCAGGAAGAGTTTGTTGCACACAAGCAAATTTCAGGTAATGCTGCACAGCGTTTAACCCACCGATGGAGAAGCGAAGAGCAGGCAGTACTGGTGGGTGCAAATACAGTAATAAACGATAATCCGCAGCTTAATGTAAGGCACTGGCAGGGCAAAAATCCGGTACGCGTGCTGATTGATGCGAAAGGCCGTGTACCGTTAACAGCTAAATTGTTTGACGGGCTTACCAGAACCATTGTTTTTACATTGAATGCCCCATATTTTAAATCAGTGTCCGCAGAGGTTGTAAAATTGACAACTCAAGAGCCGGTAATCAAACAAGTACTCTATTATCTGTATGCTCAGCATTTTCTTTCCGTATTGGTAGAAGGAGGTGCTGCAACACTATCCGCATTTATTGACGCAGGTATGTGGGATGAGGCACGTATTTTCACTTCGCCTAAGCACTATGGCAAAGGAATAAAAGCACCCGGCATTGACGCAGAGAAAACCATAGAAATTGCTGTAGGTGACGATTCATTAAGCATACTAAAACATCAACAGGCATGACATATCTTTTACTGAGTATTCTTTTTTCCAGCGTGGTGGTGCTTATTTTTAAGTTTTTTGAGAAATATAAGGTAGCCACATTTCAGGCGATAGTTGTGAACTACGCTGTATGTTTTTTGATGGGTGCTTATTTTTCAGCTCAACCATTTCAAGTCCAAATATTGTCGCAAAATGAATGGTTTCAATGGGCTGCAATATTGGGTATATTATTTATTACAGTGTTTAATGCAATCGGGTGGGTTGCTCAAAAAGTATCGGTTTCGGTGAGTATGGTTGCCGCGAAAATGTCAGTGATAATCCCGCTCTTATTTGCAGTAGTAATTTTGGGTGAAAGTATGAACGCACTTAAGCTGTCGGGTATATTGCTTTCTATGGCAGCCTTGTATTTTGTGGTAGGAAGAAATGAACAGGTGCATTCAAATGGATTCTCGGTTTACCTGTATCCGTTGTTGGTTTTTACAGGCAGCGGAGCTATAGATTCTATTATGAAATACCTGCAGGTAAACTATCTGCATCATGTTTCAGTTGATACGGTCCTTACTGTGGTATTCGGTCTGGCATTTATTACCGGATTAATTTTACTGCTTAGAAATGTGGTAGTATACCGGGAGAAAATTTTGCTACGCAACCTTATCGGGGGAGTGTTGCTGGGGTTGCCCAATTATTTTTCCATGTATTTTCTTTTCCGCACTTTGCATCAGCCAAACCTTACCTCTACCCTAGTGTTTCCCATAAATAACATTGGGATTGTGCTGCTCTCTACTTTGCTTGCAGCAGTTTTGTTTAAAGAAAAACTTACACGAAGGGCTTTATTGGGACTGTTGCTGGCCATTCTATCTATTGCCATCATTGCGTGTTCATGAGTTTGTTTGCCGATACGTATACCACCATCGAAGCGCCATCAAAGGCTGAAGTGCGTGAACGCGGCAGCAGGTTTTTTGCCTTTGCTTTTCCGATAGAAAATGAAAATCAGGTTAAAGAACAACTCAAAACACTAAGGGAGGAATACCCCGATGCAACGCATCATTGTTATGCCTATAAACTGGGTTTAGATAACAACCACTACCGCGTAAATGATGACGGAGAGCCTTCGAATTCTGCGGGTCGCCCTATACTCAGAGCCATATTATCAGCAGGTGTTACCAATGTGCTGGTAGTTGTGGTGCGCTATTTTGGCGGCAAACTATTAGGTGTTCCCGGACTCATTCAGTCATACGGTGAAGCTGCAACCATTGCACTTAAAAATGCCACTGTATTAGAAAAAGAGTTGTGTTCACATTACCGTATGGAATATCCTTTTGAGTTGGAGAATGAAGCGTATCGTTTCTTGCGTCAGGAGCAAGCGACAATAACCGCACACCATTACACCGGAGAGCAAAACGAAATTGAGTTTAGTCTGAGGTTAGGGCGTGTGGAAAGGGTTTTGAATGCTGTGAAATCCTATCATCAATTTAAAATTTATTATCTTTACACTATATGAAAAGAGTAAGTGTATTCACATTATTTAGTATTATCTGTGTTGGCGCTTTTGCGCAAACTGCATTATTGCCGCAAGGAAAAACCACGGAGAATTTGCTTCAACGTACATCGCAGGTGATAGCCACACCATTAAGTTTTGCTTCTGATATTGACATAGAGAAAAAGGTAGCGGACTATTGTGAGCAGCATTTGCCTGAATTATCTTTTTCAGAAAGTAGCGTGAAGCTGGAAACTGTAAGAACCAGTAATTTGGGTAAACACTACACTTTTGTGCAAACGTGGAAAGGTGTTCCGGTTATTGGAGGAGAAGTGAAAGTGAATGTAAGTGTTGATGGTAATATTATTTCTTTCATCAATGGTTTGTGGCCAATAAAAGATGTTCAGGTCCATGAAAATGCTGCCATTTGGGTGTACGAGCATGGAACTTTATTGCCGGGCCGTATAGCTCAGGAAGCTGATTTGCGCAAAGTGTATCATGCAGAAAGTGGTGCATTGCTTTTATGCGAAAGTCTGAATAAATACTTTATGCCGGGCGACAGTACAGTGCAGGCCAAAGTTTTTTTACCCGACCCGCTCACTACTGCTCAAATGGCATACGGCTCCCCATACATTGACAGCAACGATGCTGATGTAACGGTGTTAAACAATGAACGCAAAGATGTAAGTATGAAAGTGTGGTTTGACGGTGTGAAATTTTCATTGGTTAATAAGTATTTTAAAATGATGGAGTTCAGTTCTCCGGATATAGATCCGGTTACTTCATCTGTGCCTGAGTTTTTCTATACCCGAAGCCAGCCGGGTTTTGAAGATGTGAATGCTTTTTATCATTTAAATGTGTACCATAAACACCTCGATAGCTTAGGTTTTTTGAATCTTATAAATGATACTGTATTAGTAGATGCTCATGCTTTGGGCACGGCAGACCAATCAATGTTCTCCAGGTATAACGGACGTCCTGCTTTGTTCCTGGGAGAAGGAGGTGTTGATGATGGGGAAGATGCTGATGTGATTGTGCATGAATATACTCACTCGATTATTGAAAAAACTACGGATACGGATAATCTCACAAAAGAAAGACAGGCCATAGATGAGGCAGTTTGTGATTATATGGCTATTGCCCACTCTAAAAGATTTACTCCATACAACTGGCGTAAAATATTTAACTGGGATGGCAACAATGCTGCTATACAATGGACAGGCCGAAGTGCAGGCACCACAAAAACTTATCCTTTTAATGATGCCAAGGATTTCTATTGGAACTCGGAAATATTCTCCGCTACTATGGCTGATTTAGATGATTTATTAGGCTCGCCTTTAACAGAACGTTTGCTCATAAGCTCGTTATCAATGATGGCCCGTTCTTCCACCATGAAAGATATGTGCAGATTCATGCTTGATACAGATAGCATGCTATACGGCAAGCAACATTGGTTTCCAATTCAGCAGGCATTTATGGGAAGAAACATTATTGATCAGATGGTGGGAGTGAAACGTAAGGCAGAATCGGTAATTGGTTTTGAGTTACTAAATTCTGCAGGGTTTGCCTCAGGAACGGGACAGCTTCGCATTATCAATAAAAATAGCGGAATCATGGTTGTTGATTTGTATGATCATACAGGCAAGAAAGTTGCGAATTATAGTGTCAGTAATGAAATAATTCTTCTACCTGAGAAGTATGAATCAGGTATTTATCTGATAAGAATTAGTAACGATAATCAGGTGTTTACTGCACGTGTACTAAGGCAGTAAAGTTAGTAGCCAGATCCACCCGCAATACCAATTTCGCGTGGGCGAATGCTCATAACAGGGATAGGTGAGTGGTTCACCATCTGCTGTGCAAATTTACCCATGAAAAATGCAGAACTGTTTGGTTCCTGTTCTGTCATAATCATAATTAAGTCGGCATCTATTTTCTTGGCGTAATCAATTGTATTGTTGGTAATATTACCCCCAAGTATTTCTTCCCGCTCATATTTTACTTTGTGCCGGTCAAAGAACTCTTCAGCCTGATTGCAGTATATGCGAATGTACTTTTGTGTTTCAGAGTCGCTGTCAGTTGATACACCTAACAGGTATATGGTAGCATTAAAACTCTCCGCCATTTTTGAAGCATAAGGGATTTTTTGACGGGTCTCATCAGAGGTGTCTATAGGCAAAACGATTTTCTTAATGTCGTTTCGTTTAAAGCTTTCCTGCATGGTAATAACAGGGCAAGGTGCTGAGCTCACTACGCGGTAAGCGTTACTGCCCATCCAAAATTCCTGTACACCGAATATGCCGTGTGTGCCCATAATAATTAAATCAGCATCCAACTCTTCTGTGGCTTTTACAATTGACTTGTAAATGCTCCCTTTTTTGTGGAGGAGGTTAATGGGTATTCCCTCATTCTTTTTCTTCTCAATGAACTCATCTACTTTAGCGACTACTCCTTTGCCGTTCTCTTCAATATGAATTAAATTCAAACGACTTTGGAAACGTTTGTGCATGGTTTCAGCTAAATTGTAGGCAACAACAGATGCCTCTGAACCTTCAAAAGCAACTGCAATATTTTCAAAGAATTGTTCCATAACGGAGTAATTTGGTTTCCCTAAATTAGGTACATTTTGGCAAACCACCAAATTGCTCAAAAAAAAAGGAGCCTTATGGGGCTCCTTTTTCAACTCAAAAACAGTTAAATATGTCTATTTTACTGCATCTACCACCGATTTGAAGGTCTCGGGGTGATTCATGGCCAAATCGGCCAATACTTTACGGTTTAAACCCAAATTTTTGGCATTTACTTTACCAATAAACTGAGAGTAACTCATGCCATGTAAACGGGCACCTGCATTGATACGTTGTATCCACAGTGCACGGAAATGACGTTTTTTGGTTTTACGGTCGCGGTAAGCGTACCCTAAACCTTTTTCAATAGTGTGCTTCGCTACTGTGAGCACATTTTTTCTTTTACCCCAGAAGCCTTTGGCTAACTCGAGTAATTTTTTGCGTCTTCTTCTGGACGCAACGGAATTGACTGAACGTGGCATTTTATTTAATTGTTTTTTGGAACATAGCGCCCTGCGCTAACAGGATCTTTTGTGCTGGGTTCCGGGTTAAACATTGAAACTACTTATTTTCCTAATCCTAATAAAAGCTTGATGTTACCTTCGTCCGGTTTCAAAACGTAGGCTGTCTTGCTCAGGTTGTGCTTTTGCTTGGTTTCTTTTTTGGTCAGAATGTGATTTTTGTAAGCGTGTGCTCTCTTAATCTTTCCTGAAGCGGTTACCTTGAAACGCTTAGCGGCACTTTTGTTTGTTTTTACCTTAGGCATCTTTGTGTCCTTTTATAATTGTTCTTAATCTGTTACTTTTTTCCTTTTGGTGCTACCAGCAAAAACATTTTTTTGCCTTCCAGCTTTGGGAGTTGCTCTACTTTTCCCAGCTCAGACAAACGCTGTGCGAAGGTTAATAATAAAACTTCTCCTCTTTCTTTGTATACGATGGCTCTTCCTCTGAACATTACGTAAGCTCTTACCTTATGTCCTTCTTCCAAAAAGCCTAACGCATGCTTTAGTTTAAATTCAAAATCATGCTCATCGGTATTCGGCCCGAATCGAATTTCTTTAACCAGGGCTTTAACCGTATTTGCTTTTAACTCTTTCTTTTTCTTCTTCTGTTCGTACAGGAATTTTTTGTAGTCAATTACTTTACAAACCGGTGGAACAGCAGAAGGAGAAATTTCAACCAAGTCCAACTCCATTTCTTCAGCAAATTTTAATGCCTTAGAAATCGGGTAGACACCGGTCTCAATGTTTTCGCCTACAACCCTTACTTCATGGGCGGTAATCTCATTGTTGATACGGTGCTCGTTTTCTTTTTTCATCGGACCCCTTCTTCCCAGATAAGGTCTGCCCGGACTTGAGTTTTGTACCAAGTGTTTCTTTTTTCTCCTTTTTGTTAGTTTTTATTTAGCTCAATTTATCAGGATGTTGTGAGTGAATTAACTCAGCAAATTCATTTAAGTTCATTTTGCCTTTGTCACCCTCTCCATGCTTACGCACAGCGAGGTTTTCCTCATTCATTTCCTGTTCTCCTATAACAACCATGTACGGGATTTTCTTGGTTTCAGCATCACGTATCTTTCTGCCAATCTTCTCGCTACGGTCGTCAAAAGAGGCGCGAATATCACACTTTTTCAGGAAATCAACAACTTTTTGTGCATACTCATTGTATTTGTCGCTTATAGGCAACACGGCTACCTGAGTCGGGCTGAGCCAAACGGGCAGGTTTCCGGCATAATGCTCAAGCAAAAATCCGATAAAACGTTCGTGGGTGCTCAAAGGCGCACGGTGAATGATTAAAGGACGCTCTTTTTCGTTGTGTTCGTTGGTAAACCACAGGTCAAATCGCTCAGCCTGAGCAAAATCAACCTGATTTGTTGCCAGGGTGAACTCGCGTCCAATGGCGCTATATATCTGAATATCAATCTTTGGTCCGTAGAAGGCGGCTTCGTCTTCCACTTCCACAAAGTTTACGCCCAGCTTCACCAGTACTTTGCGCACCATGTCTTCGGTTTTTATCCAAAGTTCAGGTGCGTTGATGTATTTCTGCCCCAACTTCTCTACTGAGTGTTTGGAGAAACGCATCACGTATTTATCAATGCCAAATACTTTGAAATATTTCAGGTACAGGTCGTTTACCTTGGTGAATTCAGCCTCAAATTGCGATTCGGTGCAATAGATGTGTGCATCGTTCATGGTTAAACTGCGCACGCGCATCAGCCCGAACAATTCACCACTTTGCTCATACCTGTAACAGGTGCCGTACTCTGCAAAACGCAAAGGTAAATCGCGGTATGATTTAGGGGTAGCTGCAAAAATTTTGTGGTGGTGAGGGCAGTTCATCGCCTTGAGGTAATATTTGTCACCATCCATTTCCATGGGGGGGAACATACTTTCAGCATAATAGGGCAGGTGCCCGCTTTTGATGTACATGCTCTCTTTGGCAATGTGCGGAGATTTTACCCGAACATATCCGGCATCGGCCTCGGTTTTTTTGGCATATCCTTCCAATAATTCAATTACTGCCGCTCCGTTGGGTAACCACAAAGGTAAACCCGGGCCTACATCATCATCAAAGGTGAACATCTCCAGTTCTTTACCCAGCTTGCGGTGGTCGCGTTTTTTGGCTTCTTCCAGCATTACCAAGTACTCTTCAAGCTCAGCTTGTTTAGGGAAGGTAATGCCATATACACGGGTAAGTTGTTTGTTCTTTTCATCTCCGCGCCAATAGGCACCGGCCACACTCATCAGTTTTACGGCTTTGATGAAACCGGTGTTGGGCAAGTGTCCGCCACGGCACAAATCAGTAAAATTACTGTGGTCGCAAAAGGTGATATCTCCGTCATTCAGGTTTTCAATTAATTCAACCTTGAACTCGTTGTTTTTCGATTGGTAATAAGCCAGTGCGTCTGCTTTGGTTACCGGCTTTTTATGGAACTCGGCTTTTTCACGGGCAAACTCCAACATTTTGTCTTCAATTTTTTTGAAGTCTTTGTCTGAAATGGTTGCACCGTCAAGGTCCACATCGTAGTAAAACCCGTTTTCAATAGCAGGGCCAATGGTAAGTTTTATTTTGGGGTAAAAAAACTCCAGTGCCTGAGCCAATACGTGTGCTGAAGAATGCCAGAAAGCTTGTTTGCCTTCTTTGTCGTTCCAGGTAAATAAACGCAGGGAGCCATCTTCCTGAAGCGGCTCGCTCACTTCGATGGTGTTGTTGTTAAATTTTGCCGAGAGCACGTTGCGGGCAAGGCCTTCGCTGATACTTTTGGCAATTTCCAGAGCAGTGGTGCCCCGTTCATACGAGCGAACGGACCCGTCCGGGAGGGTAATGTTTATCATGAATGTATAAATATATAAGGTGGCAAATATAAGCGGATGAATGCAATTTATCTAACCTGTAGCAGAGTCAGGAATTTTGATGTTTTGAATTCACTATTTTGTTCTTATAAAGTTTTATTTGGGATTTCATTAAGAATGTTTAGAGTATTTCCATGCAGTAAGTGGGGTTTAATTTTTATATTTGAAACTGACAAATAGATTTGTTGTACATAACAAAAGAAAGTACTTAGATTGTTTAGGCAATTTATAGTGCCATACTTGATTTCTGAATAGAAAGAGCTGTTCCTAAAATCCCATGACATATGACTATTGCCAAAAACCACCACTATATTCCGCAATCATATCTTAGGAATTTTGCTTTTGAAAAAAATCGTGAACATTATGTTTTTGTGCGCTATAGAGGTGAGAAATTTCACACAGTAAATATTCGAAATATTTGTTCGGAGAATTACTTCTATACACTCCCAAGTGACCATGTAGACCCCAATATTATTGAAACATTTTATGCAAATAATATTGATAATGTATTCCCTTTATTATATGAGATTGCCCACAATTTTAGTATTGAAGAGGTTGATCAGGATACAATAAAAAAAATTATCCGATCTGCGGTAAGCCTTTATGTCCGTACGCCTCGATTTTTAAGGATGTATACAGAGCACATTAAGTTGATGCTAGCTAATTTACATGAAAGGGCACAAGATTACCCACACGTAGAGAAAGCAAAATTTTTAGGTGAAGAGATAGATATACGAACAGTTGACTTTAAGCAGTTGGAGGAGGAATTTGTGCAAAAAGGCAAAATAATATTTCTAACTCAGCACCTTGATGTATTAGAGGCCTTTGTAGAGTCCAGAAAAGCAAATTGCATTGGAATTAACACAATTTCTGATAACTCTGAGTTTATTACATGTGACAATCCAATAATTCTTGCAAATAGTAAAACTGGGGATAATTTTAATTTACTAGACCCCAAGAATACTCTCTACTTGCCTTTAGGACCAAAGCATATGCTTGCAATCTTGCCTGAAAGTTATGAATGGTCAGGGGGCAAAGTTTTACGCATAATGTCAGAGAAAGATTTCACGATTGGTATTAATAGTCGTTTAGAAAATAATTCTGAATCGTGGATTATAGGCTCAAAAGATAGTGTTAATAATTATCTTGTTGATATAGAATTATATAATAGAGAAATACCTGAGAATTTTCAGAGACTTGATGATATAAAAGAAAAAGCAAAGCTTATGGACGAGCTTAACGTTGTTTTGAATCAATCAGGGGGTGAGCTAAACGTTGCGGTGATAACAAAAATTGTTGAATTGTCTAAAAATAGATTGTTCAAGGATGATCCTAATTTTGAAAGGCACTTAAAAAATCTAAAAGAGCAAGGGCTCATTCAATAGGACTCTCATTTCTGTAGTAGGTTTAAGGTCGAGGCCTAAGACAAAAGAATTACTGGTTATAAGTTATACTTGAAATTAATTAATGCGAAAAGGGCAGCTTATTTCTATTCTTTGTTCCTTGCTAAAGTGAAAGAATATTTGATGCTTGATTTGACAGTATTATTCTCTATTTTGGCACTATGAAAAATGTGCTTTTTTGTATTTTGGCTTTGGCTATTATTCCATTTATACAATCCTGTTCAGGTCCTTCAGTAAAGGAAGAACTGACCATAAGTGAGGTGTTAATTACGGCTGAAGGACCCTTGTTTGAGGGGGCCAACACGCTGCAAGGGGAAGTGCCTTCTGCCTTAACAACATGGTTGAGCAGTAAAGGGAAAACACTTGACGATGTAGAGCAGGCATTGGTTAAAAAAGTAACTGTTTTTCCTTTGCCCGATAGCTTACACACCGTAGTGAAAAGTCTTGTGATACAACTGGCTGCCGACAATGGCAACATGGTAAAAGCAGCCGTGCTTAATCCGTTACCGGAAGGAGCAACAACTTATTCGCTTCAGGTGGCCGAAGGTGCAGATGTTTTGAGTTTGCTCAAACAAAATACTTTTTTTGTTGTAGGAGATGCAGAGTTGGCATCTGACCGTGAACAAGCATTATCTATGAAAGCAGAACTGGTTTTTGAAATAACCTTAAAATAAATTACATCAATATGAAGAAAAATTTCAGGTGGCTGAGTGTGCTCAGCGTTTTTTTGATGATGGCAGGTATCACCCTTCCTTTACTGGCCAGCAACGATGAAGGAGATAAGTTAATGGGAGTTTGGGAGCCCAGTAACGGTCGTGCCCGGGTTAAAGTTGAAAAAGTGGCCAATAAATATTACGGCAAAATTGTGTGGCTCAAAGAGCCCAACGATCCGCAAACCGGTTTGCCAAAATTGGATAAAAACAATCCTGATGATAAACTGCGCACTGTGCCTTTAAAAGGATATCGGTTGCTGAAGGATTTTACCTATGCGGGTAACGGAGAGTGGAAAGAAGGTACCATCTATGACCCCGAAAACGGAAACACTTACAACTGCATCATTAAAATGAAAGATGACAATACGCTTGACATCAGAGGCTACATCGGCCTTTCGGCATTCGGGCGTACGGATGTATGGAAGCGATTGCAGATTAATAAGAAATGATTTTTAAATTCAGTATCTCTTTTTTACTGGTGTTGTGCACCGTGAACATCTTTGCACAAACAGATACCACGCAACAGGAAGAAGATTATAGCCAGTATGAAAATGCAGGATTCGCAGATAGCGGCACCAAGCGTTACTGCACTTCGAAAATTCTGGACATGAGTCCGCAGAAACTCATTTTTGTTGGGTATGATGTACAAGGAAATTCATTACTTGAAGCGGCTTCTTTTTATGGAATTAATCCTAATGATCCTATTGACAAAGAAGATATTCGCATCAATCAAACGCATGGGATACGGTTTGGGGCCAACATACCGGTTATTTCCCGCAACTCTGGTATTTTTCAGCTAGGGTTTAATTATGCTGAAAGTCGTTATAACTTACCAACTTATTCATTAAGTAATCACCCATTGAGGTATTGGCTCAAAGAATATGGTTTGCGCACTATTGGTATCCAGGGTACACTTTTTAAACCATTAAATGAGAAAAAATTTATACTTGCACAGGCACAAGCTGATTTAAATGGTGATTATAATTGGCAAAACAAACAATCGCTTAAATATTTGCGATACTCGGGTACAGTAATTTATGGATGGAAAAAAAATGACCGGCTGATGTATGGTTTTGGTTTATCACGTACTTATCGTGTGGGTGATTTGAATTACATTCCTGTGGTGCTTTATAATTACACTGCACCAAGTCGCAAATGGGGTGTAGAAACTGTTTTCCCAGCACGCCTACAAGTAAAAAGAATATTTAGCCCTCGCAGTATTCTTTCTTGGGGCCACGAGTTGGAAGGAGGAAGTTACCGTGTAAATAATACAGGAAGGGTGGCTTTACCCTATGACAATTTGGAGATAAGAAGAGGAGAGTTGCGCATTCGTTTTATGTTTGAACGCAGTCTGTACCGCTTCATTTGGCTATCTGTTCAAAGCGGCTTACGCTATAATTGGAGCTACGATGTAGATCATTTGCCTAATGGCAAAGAGTTTTTCAGAGGATTTTTTGGTAAGCAACCGTTTATTATGGAAAACGAACTTTCAAATACCTGGTACACGCAAATCAGCATTAATCTTGTTAGCCCCTAGCGATAGCAGACGGGTGTGTAAGGTATATTGAGCAATTTAGTTTTTAATAAAGCGAGCCTTATATCTTCTTTCATCAGTATAAATCAAGATGTAATAAATGCCTCTGCTCATTTTATCTATACTTATGTAAGTCTTGTCGTGCATTTGGAGTCTGTTGAAGTCTTTTATTGTCAATCCGGTTGTGCTATAAATGCTTACGCTATTTGCAACTTCATTTGCAGGTAAATGAAATTGAATAAAATTTGAAGCTGGATTTGGACTTATTTCAAGTGCTGAGTAATTTATATCAGAGGTATTTGTGAAAGTTAGATTACGTACAAAGCGGTAAACCATGTTCTCATTGGATGGATTTGTTGCCAAACCATGTTCAGCCTTGCTATCAACGGTTGATGGCATAAGCGGGTTTCCTTTGAGCATAAGCGATGAACTGTACTGAGAAATATCGTCATCATAAACAATCCCGAAATTTTTAAAAGTGGTTTCGTTTTTCACCTTTTGCTTGCCAAAATGTATTTCAATATTTCCGTTTTCATATAACCATATTTGAGCATTCACTACAGAGTTACTGTCGCCATTCAAAATGCCCATATTTTTAAATTCAAGTTTTAAAATTTTGTTTGCAGTTTGTGAAGAGTCAATAAGGTAACTAATGGTAGATTTCTGATTCGAGACAAGGCTGTTTCTGTCACACAAAACAGAGCCCCCATCAAACTTAGTAATCAACAATGTTCTGTCAACTCTAGGCAATGATATTCCCGGGTAAAAATCAATACGTCCTTCAGAAGACACAAGAATGGAAGAGGCTCCGGTAGAGTTGCTGCGTTGCGGTAGAATAAAAGGTAAAGGTATAGTATGAGATTTTGGGCTGCTTCCCCAATCAGTCATAACAGGAATGGAGTTGCTTAAATAACTGAAGTTAGACGTGAAACTTTGAAAAGAATAGTCACCGGAGACTTGCGTGTGTATATCTGACTAAATGCATAATACGGCAGAAGAAGTATAAGAAGCGTATTTTTCATTGACCTACAACGGCAGAATACATGACTTTAGTGTAGAGTATGTATTACCTATTATGAAATGAATGTCAGGATTTATTTCATAATAGGTAATACAGAATGGTACAAACTAAAAATGTATGTAAATTTATGCAGAAGGTTTGGGAGGTAACTCAAAAGCTTTGGCTTCATCTTCAAATACGCCCTTGTGTGCTCCATCACAAAAAGGTTTGTTTTTGGAAAGTCCGCAACGGCAAAGTGAAACCACGGTGCGTCCGTTGAGGTTATAAACGTTTCCATCACCATCTGTAATTTCAAAATCACCTTCAATGCGCAGGGCGCTGTTACTTTTTACGGTTATGCGTGTTGTCATAAAGTAGTTTAGTTTTTAGGGTCAGATTTTTCAATGCGTAAGCCAGCGGCTACCACATGATATAAAGTATCATCGCGCATGTTTTGCTCCAGACTAAAACGGTAAATACCACGCTGTGCAAAGTTCACATTTTTTAAAATGGGGTATTGGTAATCGTACACATCGCCCAGGCCGTTGCCGTACCATTTTCCAAGGTCATCAGCAATTGGAATTTCAAAGCGTTGTTTGAGTTCTTTTTTATCGGGCAATTGGGTGTAAAGCAGTACAAACATGTTGTTGTATTTGTAGTCAGATTTTACCCGTGTATTGATATACATGTTGTACAAAATGTTGGTGTCTTCAATAAGTACATCAAAGCCTACCTTGTCTTTATAATGCCAGTTGTATTGTGGTATTTCACGGTTTTCATCCAGTATGCGGGTGTTGTCGCAGCTGTTCAGTAACAGTGCGCAGGTGATAACGGATAAAAAAAGTTTAACGTGCATTAACTTCATGCCTGATCGGGAGGTGGTGGTGGGGTGCCGGCATCGGGTTTGTTAGTGTTGCGGTTATCCCGACCACGGTTATTCCTGTTTCCACGGTTTCGGTTGTTGTCGCGATTCCTGTTCTCATTGTTGCGCGGTGGACGATTGGTAGTATCGCCTTCACGTTTTTCTCCGGTGTTCGGTGGAGTACTTGGTGTATCAGAAGGAGGTGTGTTGGGGTTATCGGGCCTCGGCCTTCTGTTGTTCGGGTTGTTTCTGCGTTCGTTATTGCCTTCAGCAGGTTTATTGGTGTTGTTCTCAGGTCTTGGCTTTCTGTTCTGACCTCCTTCAGTATTACCCTCTCTACGCGGGTTAGCGCTATTTTCGGGGCGTGGTGGTCGGTTGCTGTTTCCTCCGCGCTCGTTGCTGTTTCTGTTACGGTTATCGCGGTTGCGGTTATTGTTGCGGTTGCCTTTTGCTTGCTTGGGCCGGTCCAAACGAGTAATGCTGTCTTCGCCCACCATATCTTTAAAGTCGGGTTCTTCTTCCAAAATGGCATCCGCAGCGGCTTCAATGACGTGCGTAGGTTTTTCACCACGTGCATTCAACTCCATAATTTCGCGCACCTTAGCTAAAGGCAAACAAATCCATTGAGCTGAGTCACTGCCCTGAACGGAGAACCACATTAGCCTGCGCAGTATGTCAGTTTTAACCAAAAATGCTGTGCCCGATTCTACTTCCAAACGCAAGCGATCGTCTTTCGGGAATTCTTGGAGAGCTTCGAGGTAAGAGTCCAATTCAAAGTTGAGGCAACATTTTAAACGGCCACACTGCCCTGATAATTTCAACGGGTTAAGGGAAAGATTTTGGTAACGTGCAGCCGAGTTGTTTACCTGTTTAAAATCGGTAAGCCAGGTAGAGCAACAAAGTACTTTACCGCAAGAACCGATGCCACCTAAACGGCCGGCTTCTTCACGGTAGCTTATCTGGCGCATTTCAATTTTTACTTTGAAAGTTTCTGCCAAACGTTTAATCAGTTCACGAAAATCAACGCGGGTTTCTGCGGTGTAATAGAAAGTAGCTTTTCTTCTGTCGGCCTGGTATTCTACGTCACTCAGTTTCATGTCCAATCCCAAATCGATGGCCAGCGAGCGGGCTCTGTACTGGGTGGGTATTTCCATTTCTTTACATTCCTGCCATTTGGCCAAATCGGCTTCGGTGGCTTTGCGGTAAAGTTTTTTAATACGTGGGTCATCTTCGCTGTATCCGTTTTTCTTGAGCTGCAGTTTTACCAGTTCGCCTTTTACATTTACGCGTCCTATGTCGTACCCACCGGTTTCCACTTCTACGGCTACAGCATCATCTTTGTATAAATCAATTGCGTTAACGTTTCTGTAATATCCTTTTCTGCTGCCTTTGAAGCTAACTTCAACCACATCAAAAGGTTTCATGATAGCAGGCAATTCTATATCTGACAGCCAGTCATAAACATTCAGTTTATTGCACCCACCGCTGCTACATCCACCTGAGCTTCCGCATCCACCCGGTTTGGTGCCGCATGCTGTTCCACATCCCATAATTATATATTCGTTTCTATAAAAACAGTTCAACAATAGATAACCGCTTAGGCAACAGCCTCAACGGGTTTAAGAATTCTCTTAAGAGACAAAGATAGGTTCATCAGGGTAATTTTAGGGTTGGCGTTACGCTCGATATGGCCAATAGCTGAGTTAAACTCTTGATTAATAGTAGGTAAATTTTGCTCGTGCACAAATCGGGCGAATTTTTGAACAAAGTCCTCCTCATTGGTATCTACTCTGAGTAAACTGCTGATGTTGTTGCGGTAAATGTAGGCTTCACGAAACATGTGTAAGGCATACCGCAGAAAGTTTTTCAGGCTTTCCCGACCCATGCTGCCTGCTGTGTCAATCCAATCCACCAGTTCTTTGGCTTTGGAAGGAGTAACGCACAACAACATCCACTCCCTGAAGTTTTGTAACAAGTCGGCTTCCTCACTGTCAATATGAGCTAAGGCTTCGTTCATATTTCCTTCAGCCAGTTTGGTGATGAGCGTAGCACGATTTTCTTCCAACTCCATTTTCTCCATCAAAAAATGTTTGATGTCCTGATCAGTGAAGCGGTTAATCTTAATCATTTGCAAGCGCGAAAGAATGGTGGGGAGCATTTTTTCACTGTCGTTGGCAATCAGAATAATGAGGGTTTTTTCAGGAGGCTCTTCTAAAAGTTTGAGTAACATGTTGCCTTCGTTACCTAAGTACTCGGGCATCCACATCAGTTGCATCTTGTATTCGGCTTCAAAGCTTTTAAGTCCTAAACGTTTGATAACGTCTCTTGATTCTTCGGCAGTAATATTTCCCTGTTTGTTTTCAGCATTGAGGTGTTGCAACCAACTGAAAACGGTTTGGTAAGGGTTGGCCAGCAGGGCCTCTTTCCATTCGGCCATTAGCTCGCGACTTAATTTGGCCGGAGAGATGGTGGGGTAGGTAAAATGCAAATCAGGGTGAATGAGCTTGCTTATTTTGATGCAGGATGGGCAGGTGCCGCAGCTGTCATTTTCTTTTTTGTTGGTACAATTCACAAATTGAACGTAGGCCCATGCCAAAGCGAAATTGGCACTTCCTTCCGGACCTAAAAAAAGCTGCGCATGGCTGATGCGTTGTTCTTTTACGGTTTGAACAAGGTGCTGTTTTATTTTTTCGTTGCCCGGAATGTCATGAAATTGCATGAGGCGAATTTAACCTCAAATTGCGAAGTAGTATAACTTATAGCAATAATTTTAGGTGTTTCGTGGTGACACGAAGCACAGCGGTGGTTGATTTTGAACTGCGTTTCCCAAATTAATCAAAGCGTAAAACAGACACTGATTAACACTGAATACACAGATTAAATTGGTGTAGGTTATTTACTGTAGCTTTTCTCAGCTTATCGTCTGCTGTAATTCGGAGCTTCTTTGGTGATGGTGATGTCGTGCGGGTGGCTTTCTTTCATGCCTGAAGGAGTTACTCTTACAAACTTGGCTTTTTGTAAATCGGTTACTGTTTTCGAACCGCAATATCCCATGCCTGCTCTTAATCCTCCAACCATTTGATAGAGTACTTCTTTGAGTAAACCTTTATAAGGCACAATGCCCACAATACCTTCAGGCACCAGTTTAGAAATTTCTTCTTCAGCATCCTGAAAATAACGGTCCTTTGAACCTTCTTTCATGGCTTCAATAGAACCCATGCCTCGATAAGATTTGAATTGACGCCCCTCATAAATAATGGTTTCACCGGGTGACTCTTCCACACCGGCAAACAACGAACCCGCCATGATGGTACTGGCTCCTGCGGCAATGGCTTTAACCAAATCGCCACTGTAGCGTATGCCACCGTCAGCAATGATTGGAACACCTGAGTTTTTAATGGCAGATGCAGCTTCATAAATAGCCGAAAGTTGAGGTACTCCTATACCGGCAATAATGCGGGTGGTACAAATGGAACCAGGCCCAACGCCTACTTTAATACCATCGGCACCGGCTTTCACCAGTGCTTTTGCAGCTTCTCCTGTTGCAATATTTCCAACCACTACATCTAGTTTAGGGTGGGCCTTTTTTACTCGTTTCAACTCATTGATAACACCTTTGGAATGTCCGTGTGCGGTATCAATAATAATGAAATCAACTCCGGCTTTTACCAAAGCATTTACACGCTCCAATGTGTCGGCCGTTACACCCACCGCAGCACCTACCCGTAAGCGACCGTGTTCGTCTTTGCAGGCATTGGGGTGGTCTTTCAGTTTAAGGATGTCTTTGTAAGTAATCAGTCCGGTGAGGATACCTTTTTTGCTTACCACCGGTAATTTTTCGATTTTGTATTTCTGTAAAATGCCTTCTGCTTTTTGTAAGGTAGTTCCTTCAGGAGCAGTAATCAAATTGTCTTTGGTCATAATGTCTGACACTTTGGTGGTCAGATTTTTCTGAAAGCGCAGGTCGCGGTTAGTGAGTATGCCCAATAATTTATTCTCTTTGGAAACTATAGGGATGCCGCCAATTTTATTGTCCTTCATTAAAGCAAGTGCATCTTTTAATGTGGCATTTTCAGGCAGGGTGATGGGGTCCATAATCATACCGCTTTCAGAACGTTTCACCTTACGTACTTCCTCTGCCTGACGGTCGATACTCATGTTTTTGTGCAACACACCAATGCCGCCCTGTTGAGCCATAGCAATAGCCAGTTTTGACTCGGTAACAGTATCCATAGCGGCCGAAACCAAAGGAATATTGATGCGTATATTACGGGTAATGTAAGTGGCGGTGCTTACTTCGCGCGGAAGTACTTCAGAGTAGGCCGGGAGAACCAGAACGTCATCGAAAGTGAGGCCGTTTTCTGTAAATTTCTTGGGGTCGAGCATAGCAAATAATTAAGTATGATTATTTGCCGTGCAAATGTAGGGTAAAGATTGGAATAAACTAATGAAGAAATTAGTAACGCATGAATTTTTGTAGCAGACTGATATAAACATCTGTGCATTTTATTGCCGTAAACTATGAATTACCCGTATTACCTTTACGGCCATATGAAGGCAGAGCAACAGGTTTCTTTGCAACCTTACAACACATTCGGAATTGCTGTTCAGGCAAAAGAGTTGATACACATTACTTCTGTAGAGGAAATTAAATCCCTTATCATTTCAGGCAGGATAAACACTACTGACTTACTAATTTTAGGTGGTGGAAGCAACGTGCTTTTTACACAGGATTTTGATGGTTTGGTATTGCGCAATGAACTGAAAGGAATTTCGGTATTGAAAGAAGATGACGACCATGTGTGGGTAAAATCAATGGGAGGCGAAGTGTGGCATGAGTTGGTGCTCTGGAGCATTAACCGAAATTATGCGGGCATTGAGAACCTGTCGCTTATACCCGGGACTGTAGGTGCGGCCCCTATGCAAAATATTGGTGCTTACGGTGTGGAAATTAAAGACACATTCGATTCGCTGGAGGCTATGGACTTACAAACGGCTGAAGTGAAAGTTTTTTCTCATGCAGATTGTCAGTTCGGGTATCGTGAAAGTATTTTTAAACATACAGCAAAGGGCCGGTATTTTATCTTGTCAGTGACTTTCCGTTTGAATAAAAAGCCAAACTTTAATACGACTTACGGAGCCATTCAGCAAACGCTGGAAAAAATGAATGTGGTGGAGCCCTCCATTAAAGCAGTAAGTGATGCTGTGATTGCGATTCGCAGCAGCAAGTTGCCCAATCCGGCCGTAATTGGTAATGCGGGTAGCTTTTTCAAAAATCCCGAAGTGGATGAAGCGAAATACCTCGAGTTGAAAAATAGGTATACCGATATTGTCGGTTACCCTACCACACCCGGCAAAGTTAAGTTGGCTGCGGGTTGGCTCATAGAGCAATGCGGCTGGCGTGGTAAGCGTGTAGGGAATACGGGCTCGCACAAAGATCAGGCATTGGTGCTGGTAAACTATGGCGGAGTGCAGGGGCAGGACGTCTATCAACTTTCGGAAGATATAAAAAAATCAGTGTTGGATAAGTTTGGGGTGCAACTACAAACAGAGGTGAATATTATTTGAACGAGTATTGGTGAAGCGCATACATTAACGTAGTTTCACCAAATGAATAAGATACTTCTTAAAGTTGTTTTGCTTTTCTCTGCTTGTTCTAACTCAACTCCACCTGTTCCTGATACTCAATACCCTGAAAAATTACCTCCACCTAATGTACAACAGAAGTTGCCGACAGATTCCATTGAGCAAAAAGCACCGGAGACGGCAATACATTATTCACTCGTAGCTTTTGATTCGCTTGATTTTTCTGATACCCTTAAAGCAGCCGTTTATATTGCTCTTAACCGATTAGATGCGGAGCATTTCAGGTCTTCAAAAAAGTACATTGTGCCTGATGTTTATTATGCAGATTTGTTAAAGTACAGTCCCTTCCCTATAGAAGTTAAGAGTTTGCATAGCGTAGATAAATGCATATTGATATCTTATGCACTTCAGGCATTTGCTGCTTATGAGTATGGTCAATTGATTCGTTGGGGGCCTACCAGCTTGGGAAAAAAATCAACACGTACACCCACGGGCTTGTTTCATTGCAATTGGAAGTCGAAAAAAACTATCAGCACCATTGACCCGGAATGGATTATGGAATGGTACATTAATCTGGAAAATAAGTTGGGGGTATCTATGCATCAATATGATTTGCCGGGTTATCCCGCCTCACATGCCTGTGTGCGGTTATTGAAACAAGATGCCGTTTATTTATATCGCTGGACTAACTCATGGGAACTAACGGATGATTGGACCATTAAACAATACGGTACACCGGTGATTGTTTTCGGAGATTATGTTTATGAAGAGCATCAACCATGGTTTAAGGATGGTGGGATGTGCTATTTGAATGAGCAAGAGTTAACAGGGCAGTTGAATTTGTATCAGCCTACTATTTTATCCAGACAGAAAAAAGTAGTTGATTCTGTTGCGGTAGTTGTTCCTTAACAAATACTTTTAATGGTGAGTGTTCGTCCGTTGAAAGTAATGCGGTCACCGGCTTTTTTGCCCAATAGTTCTTGTGTTAAGGGAGCCTTGGGTGAAAGCACAATTGCCTTTTGTTTATTTACAGTAATCACACCCACCGCAGCAGCAATCAAAAAGGTGTCTTCGGCACATACCACTAAGGCACCCGTACCCGCTTGCTGATGTTCGGTATTCAGGTCAATTTTGTTCAGTTGGGCCAGTTCGTTTTTTGCTTCAGCCAGTTGTTTTGCATTGCGGTCACGTTCAATCTGGCTCATGGCTCTGCCTGTTTCGTACTTATCTCCTGCACTGCTTTTTTCCTCGCTATTCGCACTTTCCTGTGCTGAGAGCATGGCTTTTTCTGCATTGGCTATACGTTGTTCTACCGCATCTCTGCAAGCATTCATTAAAGCGAGTTTAAATTTTGTAAGGTTACTCATGGTTGTGTAACGGGTATAACCTGATTATCTGCAATTACGTAAATGCGGTCGTTTTTGGAAGGCTGAATGACAGCACTGCCTGTAAACGAACCGAAGGAGGGCAATATTCCACCTTTTTTGCCAAAGTAAAAACAGGGTAGACGTAATGATTGACGACCTTTCCCTTTTAGTAAAACTGCGGGATGCAAATGACCGCAAAGGTTGTATCCCTTGTTGAGTGTGGAAGGGTGGTGAGTGAAGATAAACGGCCCCAGTTCAAAAGGTTCATCTACACAGGTGATGTTCAGCGCTTCGGGAGGGTCACCGGCATGTACATCGTGGTTGCCGCGCACCAGCGTCATGTTCACTTTGCGGTGAATGTGTCTCCAGCCCTCAATCATGGCCAATGTGGCCAATGCTTTACCTGCCTTGGCATGAAATAAATCACCCAGAAAAAGAATCTGCTGTGCTTGTGTGCTTTCCAACATATCAGAGAGCAGGCTGAGGTCGTTACTGGTGGTTCCTTTGGGCAGGTGAATAAAACTGTTTCTGAACGTGGCTGCTTTTCCCCAATGTAAATCTGCTACCAACAGGAGGCTGTATTTGGGCCAGAAAATTCCTTTTTCAGGCAGTAAATGCAATTCTTCCCCTTCAATAGTAATTGGCAGCATGGTGCGAAAATAATCGCAACGGTTGATAAATGTGCGAATAATCATCCCCATAGCTCACTAAAATGGGTTAAATTTGCACTTTCAAATTCAGGCATGAGTGACGCTATAAAGCATGAGTGCGGTATTGCACTTATCAGATTACTAAAACCCTTATCATATTATCAGGAAAAGTATGGTTCATCGTTGTACGGTTTAAAAAAGCTGTACCTGTTGATGGAAAAACAACATAACCGTGGCCAGGATGGCGCGGGAGTGGGGGTGATTAAACTTGATCCTGAACCTGGTGAACAATACATTTACCGCAAGCGCACAGCCGGAAGCGGTGCAGTTGCCGAAATTTTTGCCAACATAAGTAGGCGCATTACGCAAACTGCGGATAAGGAACAGATGAAAGATGCTGATTACCTCAAGGCACGTTCACCCTACATGGGAGAGCTGTTGCTGGGGCATTTGCGTTACGGCACACACGGAGAAAATTCGGAAGACAAGTGCCATCCGTTTATTCGTGAGAACAATTGGATGAGCCGTAACCTGATGCTGGCCGGTAACTTCAACATGACTAACGTAGATGAGCTCTTTGGTTTGCTGGTTGACTTAGGTCAGCACCCTCGTGAGAAAGCTGATACGGTAACCATGCTGGAAAAAATCGGTCATTTTTTGGATGAAGAGAACCAGAACTGTTTTGATAAGTTCAAGGCTGAAGGTTATGCCAACAATGAAATATCGGCACTTATCCAGAAAAACCTGAACATCGAAAATATCCTGAAACGTGCGATGAAAGAAGTGGACGGAGGATACACCATGGCCGGTATGATGGGCCACGGTGATGCATTTGTAATGCGCGACCCTTCAGGCATTCGGCCCTGCTACTATTACCAGGACGATGAAGTGGTGGTGGTTACTTCAGAACGCCCTGCGATACAAACCGGATTTAACATTCCTTACCGCGACATCAAGGAATTACAGCCCGGCAACGCACTGGTTATTCGCAAAGACGGACATACCTCTGAAATCAACATCCTTCCGGCAACCGAGAAATTATCGTGTTCATTTGAGCGCATTTATTTTTCCCGTGGCAACGACCGTGAGATATACAAGGAGCGCAAAATGCTGGGTCATTTGCTCTCAGCAAAAGTGTTGAAGACCATTGATTACGATATGGCCAATACGGTATTTTCTTATATTCCTAATACTGCGGCTACGGCTTTCTACGGTATGATTGATGGTTTGCACGATTACCTTACTGAATACAAAGCACAGGAAGTAATCAAACTGGGCCCCAATCCTGATATCAATAAACTGAAAGAAATACTGGCCATTAAACCCCGCAGAGAGAAAATTGCGGTAAAAGATGCCAAGCTACGCACATTCATTACTGACGATGCTCACCGGGAAGATATGGTGGCGCACGTGTATGATGTGACTTACGGAGTAATCAACAACAATACCGACACGCTGGTGGTAATTGATGATTCTATTGTTCGCGGCACTACGTTACGTACCAGCATTCTGCGTATATTGGATCGTTTGCACCCCAAGAAAATTGTGATTGTTTCTTCAGCACCTCAAATTCGCTACCCTGATTGTTATGGTATTGACATGTCGAAGTTGAAAGAGTTTGTGGCCTTTCAGGCTATGCTGGCTTTGCTGAAAGAGCGTGGTTTGGAAAGCAAGTTGCAAGAGACTTATTCCAAGTGTAAAGCACAGGAAAACTTACCTAAAGAAGAGCAGCGAAATAACTTACAGGAATTGTATGCACTGTTTACAGATGACGAGATCAGCAAAAAAGTGGCCGAGATAGTTACACCTGAGGTTTGCCAGGCAGAAGTAGAAGTGATTTATCAATCTATTGAAGACCTTCATGTAGCCTGTCCGCATAACAAAGGCGACTGGTACTTCTCAGGCAACTACCCCACACCCGGAGGGAATAAAGTGGTGAACAAAGCCTTCATTAACTTTATGGAAGGCCGGGGCGGACGGGCCTATTGAAATTCTTTTTGAGAATTCTTTTTTTTGCTTAAATTGCAGATAGCTAATGACTATCTATATGAAGCATTTTATCAAATTGCTGTTTATTCTCTTGTTTTGTGGAATAAACGATGTTTTTGCAGATATTAATGGAGGATATATTTCATACCGAGTTTTACCTAATGATTCTGTTGAATTAACTTTAAGTCTTGTTCGGAGCTGTATCGGTCTTCCATTCAATCAGAATCAAACTGTATCACTTAAACAAGGGAGTACTTCACAATCTATTTCTTTACCTCGCGTTAGAATGACAGATATAACGGCATTGTGCGGTCCCACTTTTTCCCCTTGCTCTTCAACTAATTTTATTTACTACGGATTTGAACAGAATGTGTTTTCTAAGGTGGTGAGTTTAGCAGCCTATTCTGCCAGTGCACCCATTCAAATTCAGTATGCTGAATGCTGTATTCCGGGTAGTGTTTCTAATGTTAATTTGCTTACATCAAATAATTTATATCTTGAAGCATCTTTTTTTAAAGGTTACACATTAAATGAAGGGCCGGTGTTTAGAAGACCTTTGCCTGCAGTTTTTCTTGTAGGTGTTCCAAATTATTACAATGCTGACATTATAAATTCAAATGGAGATTCAATAGTCTATGAATTATCAGCTCCTAATTATGCCAGTGGTTCGCCATACACTTATAATTCAAGTTATACCACTAACAAACAATTTCAGTATTCAGGAAGTGGAGCAATTTCATTGTCATTTGATCCTGTAAGTCGACAATTATCTACCGGAAGTACCAAGTATGTTGTTCCTACCAGCCAGCAAATGGCACTAATTTCATATACTATCTCCAGATACAGAAACGGTGTTTTTATTGGAAATACGAAAGTGGCACATACCATTTTAATGACTGCCAATACGTCAACGAACCAAACTCCGGTGATAAATTTAAATTCTACTACATATAAAGTATGTGCCGGAGGGCAGTTATGTTTAAGCTTATACAGCTCAGATGCAAATAGTAGTGATTCCACTTATGTATTTATGGATAATACAACGGTAAGTGGTGTAAATTTTACAACCAATAATCAAAAGAATGCAACAGGAAATTTTTGTTGGTCTCCCAATGCCAGCCATGTGCGTAATGAACCCTATTATTTTACTTTTAGTGTACGCGACAATTCTTGTCCCAAAACATTAGAAAGTTTCTTAACCATTTCGGTGAAAGTAGACTCAGTTGGTGGTGTTATACAAGCTAACCCTACAGTAGAATATAATTATTGTACAGGTAAGGTTGATTTTGCAGCCAATGTTCAGCAGGGGCCGGGTAACTATCAGTACCAGTGGTGGGGGCCGGGAGGTTTAACTGCTCTAACAGCAAACCACAACTTTAATTACGGCTCAGTAGGTTGGAAATCTTTCACTTTAAGAATTAGCTCACCGGGAGCATGCAATGATTATGTAAAGAATGATTCGGTTTTTGTTCCTCAATACACACCTTTAAAGGTAACTATATTTGATAAGTCTGATACAATTTCATGTAGTAATGCCCCATTTCTTTTGCAACCAACAATAAGAGGTGGTATGCCACCTATCAACTTTTATTGGAACAATAATACAACTTCATCAAATTCCTATACTTTCCAGAGTATTACACCTGATACCGTTTACCTCAAAGCCGTTGATGCTTATGGGTGCGTGAGCTATACTTCTATTTTTGTCCGAACGAGGCAAAATCCGGTTACAACAATTGCCGGTGACAATAAAACTCTTTGTATAAGTCCATTGGGTGCAGAGCTTTTTGGCTCTCCAGCTGGCGGGTTTTGGAGTGGATCTTCTTGCGTTAATAATTTTCAGAAACTTTTTATACCTCAGTTGTCCTGTGTTGGTCAGAATCAAATTATTTACACCTATACAGACACGAATGGTTGCATAGGCAGAGATACAGTTGTTTATACAGTAACTGATAAAGTAAAATCTGATGCCGGAACCTATACTTCAGTTTGTGCCACTACAGGTTTTGTACAATTGAATGGCACTCCTGCAGGAGGCACATGGTATGGAGATTCAGTCAGGTTAAATAAATTTTATCCTTCGCAATTTAAAGTAGGACTAAATCAATTGATATATCGCTCACCGCTTTCCTGCTCAGAAGATGATACTACCTATTTGGAAGTGTTATCAGCACCACCGGTAAGTATTCAGGTTCCAGATAGTTTTTGCAGCAATGTGGCTCAGGCAACGTTGATCGCTTCCCCTGCTGGTGGTTCATGGTTTGGTAACCATATTCTTAATGATAAGTTCAATCTTCAAACCGCTGGTGCAGGTAAACATGAAATTGCGTATTACTATTATTCTCCTGCGGGTTGTTTAACCAGTAACTCCAAGTGGATTACAGTTCAGGCAGCTCCAACTGTTAGCGCTGGTACTGATTTAACAGTCTGCAAAAACAGCGGTACAATTAATTTGAATGCCACACCAAGTGGCGGAAACTGGAGCGGACAATTGGTGTCATTGGGTAAGTTTAATTCAGACAGTGCTTTTGGCGGTACATACACTAATGTGTATCAATACAGTTCAGGAGTTTGTAACCTGAGGGACACCATGAAAATCCATTTACTGGAAGCAGGTTTTAATGCAGCTGTTGTAAGCGGCAATGCACCACTTACGGTAAACTTCACTAATACTTCGTCAACTGGTTTTGATTATTACTCGTGGGTGTTTGGCGACCCGGGTAGTGGATCAGCCAATATCTCGTCACAAACCAATCCATCGCACACATACAATAATCAAGGAGTATATCAGGTAAAATTAACAGCGGGCAATACAGCGGCAGCTTGTACTCATGCAGTAACTAAAAATGCTTACATTGCTGTTGGCCCTAATGGGGTAAATAACTTATTGGCACTTGATGGTTTTTCAATTTATCCCAATCCAAGTTATTCCGGTGTATGTGAAATGTTACTTTTAAGCCCGATTTTATCAGGTGATACGTATAATATACAGGTGTTTACTTCTGATGGTAAGTTGTGCCATAGTGCAGTAGCAACGGAAGGTGTTCCCTATTCGTTTGAAACGTTCAAAGTGGGTATTTACTTTGTAAAGGCTATTGATAATACAGGTAAGCAAATGATAAAGAAGTTAATTATTCATTAGCGCAACAAAAGAAAACGGATGTTAAAAGTAACTTATAATTCATCGATTATTATTTGCTTGATAGTTAATAATTTATTGTGAAATAGTGTAAATTGCAGTATAATAAGGTTCATACTATGGCCAAATATGTACAAATCAGAATTGTTTTTGCGCTGCTGTGCATAATAGCCATAAGCACACCTTCGTTTAGTTTTCAAACCCCCGGTGGATATATTTCTTACAAGGTGTTACCGAATGATTCATTGGATATTATTTGTGTTCTATACAGAGATTGCAACAGTATTCCCATTGCAGGTGGTTGGCAAGTGGTAGTTAAGCAGGGGAATGACTCTGTTATTACTTATCCTCCCAGAACTTCGATAAAGGATATTTCCGATCAATGTAGTTCGTATAAGTCATTATGTACAAGTGGCAGTGGACTTAGCACAGATTTTGGATTCGAAGAAAATTATTTTATCAAACGTATTAGTATTGCGTCATTCTCAACAACTTCACCAATAAAAATATATCTCAAAGTATGCTGTTATACAGGGAACATTACTAATATTATTCAGGGGGAGTATTATGTGGAAGCCACATTCTTAAAAGGATATACTCAGAATGAGGGCCCTATTTTTAAAAGACCATTGAATGGTATCTTCGTAGCAGGAACCCCCAATTATTATAATGCAGATATTTCAAACGTAAATGGAGATTCTATTGTATACCAGCTTAACCCGCCATTAAACTACAACGGCACAAATAATAATTATTACTCACCTTATACATTTGATAAGCCTATACAATATGTTGGAAGTGCTGCATTGCCATTGAGTTTTGATCAAATTACTCGTCAATTAAAAGTAGGAAATGCGCCCTATATTACCCCTTCTACTTCAGGCCGATATGTAATTGCATATACAGTTTATAGGTATAGGAACAATATTCTCATTGGTCGTTCGCAAGTAAGTCATGCTGTTAATGTGATACAAAATACGTCTGCTAATATCGCACCTCAGATAACAACAGCGTCAGCATCAATAAAGGCTTGTGCAGGAGCCCAATTGTGTGTCAATGTATATTCATCAGATGCCAATGCTGCAGATTCCAGTTATGTATTTATGGATAACTCTAATTTGTCCGGAGTAACTTTTGTGACGAACAATCAAAAGAATGCCACCGGAACTTTTTGCTGGACACCAAACGTTAGTCATGTGCGTAACGAGCCCTACTATTTTACTTTCCGAACACGTGATAATTCTTGTCCTAAAACTTTGGAGAGTTTTATCACCATTGCTGTGAAAGTTGATTCGTCAGGCGGAACAATTCAAGCCTCTCCTTCTGCTACCTATAACTACTGTACTGGTAAAGTAGATTTTGTCGCTAATGTTACCTCTGGTCCGGTTAACCGTCAATTTAATTGGACCGGAAGTAACGGAGTAAATGCGAACTCTTCTAATTATTCACATCTATATAATCAGTTAGGATGGAAGAATTATTCTCTAAAAATTTCTTCACCTCAGGCTTGTGGTGATTTTATTCGCAACGATTCTGTATGGGTGCCCAACTTCATACCAATATCTGCAAGTATTCACAATCGAACAGATACAATGGCTTGCAAAAATGTGCCCCTTGTTTTGCTGCCGTTCTTAAAAGGAGGTAAAGCTCCGCTTTCATTTTCATGGAACAACGGACAGTCAACAGCGAGTAGTTACTCTTTTACCGGAATTTATCCTGATACTGTTTTTTTGAAAGTGACTGACTCATTCGGCTGCGAAAGCAATAGCATGATTCGTATCGGCATTCGCCAAAATCCAACAGTTGATATTACCGGAGGAGATAAAACATTTTGTAAAAGTGTAATAGGAATTCAACTTTCAGCGGATAAACCAAATGGAGTTTGGAGTGGTTCGACCTGTGTTAATGATTTTCAAAAGATATTTGTGCCGTACATGTCATGTCTTGGGGCAAACGATATTATATACACCTATGCAGATAATTACGGTTGCATAGGACGAGATACAGTTGTTTATACAGTAACTGATAAAATAAAGTCTGATGCAGGTATATACACTTCAGTTTGTGCTACTACAGGTTTTGTACAATTGAATGGTACACCTGCAGGAGGCACATGGTTTGGTGATTCAGTCCGGTTAAATAAATTTTATCCATCACAATTTAAAGTGGGATTAAATCAATTAATTTATCGTTCACCGCTTTCCTGTTCAGAAGATGATACTACATTCCTGGAAGTTTTATCAGCACCTCCGGTAAGCATACAAGTGCCTGATAGTTTTTGCAGCAATGTGGCTCAGGCAACTTTGATCGCTTCTCCAGCCGGTGGTTCATGGTTTGGTAACCATATTCTAAATGATAAGTTCAACCTTCAAACTGCAGGTGCAGGAAAGCATGAAATTGCGTATTACTATTATTCTCCTGCAGGTTGTTTAACCAATAACTCCAAGTGGATTACAGTTCAGGCAGCTCCAACAGTAAATGCTGGTACTGATTTAACTGTTTGTAAAAACAGCGGTACAATTAATTTGAATGCCACACCAAGTGGCGGAAACTGGACCGGACAATTGGTGTCATTGGGTAAGTTTAATTCAGACACTGCTATTGGCGGCACTTACACTAATGTGTATCAATACAGTTCAGGAGTTTGTAACCTAAGGGACACCATGAAAATCCATTTACTGGAAGCAGGTTTTAATGCAGCTGTTGTAAGCGGCAATGCACCACTTACGGTAAACTTCACTAATACTTCGTCAACTGGTTTTGATTATTACTCATGGGTGTTTGGCGACCCGGGAAGTGGATCAGCCAATATCTCGACACAAATTAACCCTTCTCACACATACAATAACCAAGGAGTATATCAGGTAAAATTAACAGCGGGCAATACTACAGCAGTGTGTACTCATGCAGTAACTAAAAACGCTTACATTGTTGTTGGTCCTAATGGAGTAAATAGTGTGTTTTTAACAGAGGACTTTACTGTTTTTCCTAATCCTGCAAAAGAAGGAAGGGTTACCTTGTTACTTACCCATGCTGATGGGAGCTTAAGTAGCGATGTACAGCTGTTCGATGTAAGCGGCAGAATGTTAAAAATATACCACCCGATAATTAACCAGCCGCTCGAAATTGACGGATTAAGCCGTGGAGTCTATTTCCTCAAAGCAGTAATTGGTGATGGTACTATACAGGTAAAAAAACTGATAGTACAGTAAGTATTATTTACCTACTCGTTTTTTCCCTTCAATAGCTTTGATGTAGGTTGAATCGAGTTGCAAGGCGTAATCGTAATTGTTGAGTGCTTCCTGTTGTTTTCCTACTGCTTCGTGGCACAGCCCCCGCATGTAATACGCCTGAGTATATTCAGGATAAATCATAATGGTTTGGCTGAAGTTCTCAATGGCTTTGGGATATTTTTTATTGAGAAAATTAATAAAGCCAATGTTGTAGTGTGCACGGTAATCATCTTTATTTACAGAAAGTAATGTGCGGTAATCCTTCACTGCCTCATCAAATTTTCCTTGCTCCTGCAAGTACAGCCCACGCGCGTACAACGCATCAGGATTAAATTCATTGAGTTTTAATGCAGCATTAAAATACTGTAAGGCCAGTTTGTCTTTTTTAGCAGCAAAAAGTAGTGCCAGTTGCAGGTGTGGTTCAAAGTAACTGTTATCAATTTCTGTGGCCCGTTGAAAACTGATGATGGCATTGGCGGTGTCTCTTACCTCTTTAAAATTCATGCCTTTGTAGAAATAGGGTTTGGCTTCAGCTGGATTAATTTCCTGAGCCTTCGAAAAACAGGCCAATGATTTTTTATGTTCTTTTACTATCAGGTATAACTCCCCCAGTTTAATGTATGCATCGTAAAAGTCCGGGTTTAAGGCAACTGCTTTTTCAAATGACTTAGATGAAAGTTTGGTTTTGTTCAGTGCAAATAAAATTTCACCCTTGTGGAAGTGATAAATCGCATTCAGGGAATCCAGGTGAAGGGCATTTTCAATATTGGAGTATGCCTGCTCGGCTTTCAGTTCATTGTAATAGATGCGTGCTTTGCGGTAATACAGCTCAGGATTATCCGGCTTTTGGGTAATTTCAGCATTTATTTTACGTATAGCTTCTGAAGCTGTGCTGTCCTCAGCAGCAAAATTGTTGCTGTTTTGAGCCGGGGTACAGGCCCCAAGTATACTTATGTAACACAAAATGAAAGAGATAGCAAATATGTGCAATCCCTGATATTTGTCATTTTTCATGCGGGCAAAGTTGAGCATTTTTGAGACCTTTTTGTTAGAAAAAATCATAATCGTTTAGGTACTTTGTACCTGTTTTTAATCAAAAGGTTGCTTTAATCATATTTATACATGCCACAATACCATAAACTGGGAAGTATTCCGCGCAAGCGTCACACGCAATTCCGTAAACCTGACGGTAGTTTGTATCAGGAAGAGTTGGTTTCTACGGAAGGTTTTTCCAGTCTGTATTCATTGGTTTACCATACCCACCCGCCTACAAGAGTAAAAGAAATAGGCGAGGCTTGGGATGTGAGTCCGAAAGCGGCTATTGCGAAAAACTTACAATGCCGCAGTTTCCTTACTTTTAAAACAGCACCTGTTGACGATTTTCTAAAGTCACGCAAAGTACTGCTCTTTAATCGTGATGTCTACATTTCAGTTGCGGCACCTAAAAAATCCATGACGGATTATTTCTATAAAAATGCCGATGCTGATGAAGTGATTTTTGTGCACGAGGGAAGCGGTACTTTCAAATCCATATACGGACAAATAGAATTTGAATACGGAGATTACTTGGTTATTCCCCGCGGTACAATTTACCAACTGGAGTTTAAAGATGAGAATAATCGTTTGATGATTACGGAATCTTTTTCGCCAATTCGAGCACCTAAAAGGTATTTAAACAGTTCAGGACAATTTCTTGAGCACTCTCCTTATTGTGAACGTGATATTAAGTTGCCCCATAGTTTGCCCACTTTTGATGTGGAAGGTGATTTTAAAGTAATGATAAAAAAGGAGGACATGATTTTCCCATACACCTATGCTAATCATCCGTTTGATGCGATAGGCTGGGATGGCTATCAATATCCGTATGGTTTCAGCATTCACGATTACGAGCCCATTACAGGTCGTGTACACATGCCGCCACCTATCCATCAAACTTTCGAGGGCCACAACTTTGTTATTTGTTCGTTTGTACCCCGTATGTACGATTACCATCCGCAGTCAGTTCCCGCGCCCTATGCGCATAGCAATGTTGACAGTGATGAGATTCTCTACTACGTGGATGGAGAGTTCATGAGCCGCAAACACTTAGAGCGCGGTATGATCAGTTTACATCCAAAAGGAATTCCGCATGGTCCGCACCCTGGCACTGTCGAGAAATCTATAGGGCAAAAAGAAACACGCGAACTGGCAGTGATGATTGATCCGTTTTATCCATTACAAATCACGCAAGATGCGATGGGTGTGGAAGATCCCGGGTACTATAAGACTTGGTTAGACTAAGAACGGTGTTTAAGTGGTTACGATGGATTAATTAAGTACGAGAAATACTACATAAACACTTACGCACTTAAATACATAAACACTCACAGATAGATGAAAACACAAGAGATACTAGAAAACACTACCACAACCGACTTTCTTCCGTTAAATGGAACTGATTATGTTGAGTTGTACGTGGGCAATGCCAAGCAGGCGGCCCATTATTACAAAACCGCATTCGGTTTTCAGAGTTTGGCCTATGCCGGCCCCGAGACTGGAGTAAAAGACCGTGTGTCGTACGTACTGGTGCAAAACAAAATGCGCCTGATGCTTACCTCACCACTGCACTCTGATTCACCTATTGCCGACCACCACAAAAAACACGGTGACGGTGTAAAAGTTCTGGCTTTGTGGGTTGACGATGCCTATGATGCTTTTGAGCAAACCACTACAAGAGGTGGTAAAGCGTATATGGAACCGGTTACGCTAAAAGACGGTGATGGAGAGGTGCGCATGAGTGGCATTCATACCTACGGAGAAGTGGTGCATTTGTTTATTGAACGTAAAAACTACAACGGAGTATTTATGCCGGGCTTTAAAAAGTGGGAGAGCACGTACAACCCTGAGCCAACCGGTTTGTTGTATGTTGACCATTGTGTAGGTAATGTAGACTGGAACCAGATGAACCCTTGGGTAAGTTTTTACGAGAATGTAATGGGCTTTAAAAACATTCTTTCGTTTGATGATAAAGATATCTCTACCGAATACTCCGCTTTAATGAGTAAGGTGATGAGCAACGGAAACGGATACGTTAAGTTCCCCATTAATGAACCGGCTGAAGGTAAGCGTAAATCGCAGGTAGAAGAGTACCTGGAGTTTTATGAAGGAGAAGGCACACAACACATAGCTATAGCTACAAAAGACATCGTTTCTACAGTTCGTCAGTTAATGGCACGTGGGGTGGAATTTTTAAAAGTGCCCAATACGTATTACGATGATTTACTTGACCGCGTGGGACCTATTGAAGAAGATATAGAACCGTTAAAAGAGTTAGGCATATTGGTTGACCGTGATGATGAAGGTTACCTGTTGCAGTTGTTTACCAAACCTGTGGAAGATCGCCCCACCATGTTCTACGAAATTATTCAACGTAAAGGAGCAAAAAGTTTTGGCAAAGGTAATTTCAAGGCCCTGTTTGAGGCTATAGAACGCGAGCAAGAGTTAAGAGGAAATTTGTAGATCTGAAATATTGATATTTTATTGAAAAGGTGTAAATTGCAGTAGAGGTTTACACCTTTTTTATGCGATATTTGATTGTCTGTTTTATCTCCTGTTTGTTTTGGGCCGAAAGTTTCGGGCAAAATGGCAAAGTTGTGAGCCGCAAACGGCAACAACTCTTATCAATTGAAACTATACAGATAAAGCCTGATTTAATATTAAAATTGAGTGAATATGATGTAATTCTCTGTAAAACATTTGTTAAATCAAACTCTGAAGAACGGAATAAATCTAATGAGTATTATATTTCTCATTGTTCATTACGTAGTTTTGACAGACCTCATTCACTGGTGAAATTTCAGCAACTTCATCATAAGTTAATTTTTAAACCTGAAATATCTCCATCGCGTTATAATCTAGTTGATTTAGTTTCAGTATACAGTGGTGTAAATAAATTTTCAGATAACCTTCTCTCCATCCGTGGCGCCCGTGCTGATGCCAACATTGTTTTGATTGATGGTATTCGTGCAATGGAGTATGAAAATGTATTTATTCCTTTTGACGAGGTCAATCCGTTAAAGTTAAAACACATTAATCAGGTAATATTATGAAAAATTTGCTCTTGTTTATGTTGCTTTTATCTGCAGTGTCAGTAAGTGCACAAAAGGCCAAAAATTTTGTTATGCCGCAATCATCATCGGCATTGCAGTTTACCGTAAGCGATAGGGAATTTGCTCACCTAGATGTAGCCATTTCCAATAACTTTACTGCTTATACGTTTAATGGGTCATCGTTTATTAATATGCCTTACCGAGGTGCTGGTATGATAGCAACTCTGCTATCAGGTGTTCATGTAGATTATACACCCAATACCGTTTCAGGGAGCACCAGGGCCAATAATAACTATGGCACTACACTTGACAATGGTACCGGGCAAGGGGCTAAACTTCCCGATAATTTTATTGCACCCAACAACCCCTTACAGAGTAACCCCAGATAGAAGAGAAAAAATTCTCCATAATTTGTATGTTTGAAAGGTCGAAGTTATTGCTTCGACCTTTTCGTTTTATTATGGCAAGAAAAAATTATTATCTCGAAGGCCCGCGTTCACGTTGGGAAGAATTAAAATTCACTTTTCGTATTTTGGGTGAAACCATTAAAGGTTTTCGTACCCTGCACTTTGTGGGCCCGTGTGTTAGTGTGTTTGGCTCTGCACGTTTTAAAGAAGACCACAAATGGTACAACGATGCCCGTAAGACAGGACAACTCTTAGCTGAAAAAGGCTTTACGGTAATGACAGGAGGAGGTCCCGGTATTATGGAGGCGGCTAACCGCGGGGCCATGGAAGCAGGAGGGCGTTCGGTGGGTTGTAATATTACTTTACCTATGGAGCAAACCCATAACCCGTACATGGATAAGTGGGTAACCTTTAATTACTTTTTCATACGTAAGTTTATCATGTTTAAGTATTCCTACGCCTTTATCATTATGCCGGGTGGTATGGGTACTATGGACGAAATGTTTGAAGCACTAACCTTAGTACAAACGCATAAAGTAGAGCATTTTCCTATTGTGCTTTTTGGTAAAGAGTACTGGAAGAATTTGATGGGCATGTTGCAAACCATGGTGGACGAAGGAACTATTAATGCAGATGATCTGGAGTTGGTATTGTATACCGATGATGTAAATGAAGCGGTGGAGCATGTAGCGAAACATGCAGTTGAACGTTTCGGGTTAAAGCGGGTAAAACAACCCAAACCATCTAAAGTATTACTGGAATATTTTATCCGCAAAGGACGACTGCCAAATGTCAGGTAATTCGCGTTAGCGCATCATACATGAAATCGAAATAAAGGGAGTAAGGTTGACAAGAACTCCTTTTTGGTCGTAAAAAGTACGCATTGAAAAATTCAGGATTACGTTACTGCTGAACCTCCAGTTCCCCCCGTAACCAATGATGGTATTACGCAAGGTAGGTGTATTGGAATCGGCATTTTTTTCGTAAAAATATTCCACAAAAAAACTTACCCGTTCATTGCCGTAGCGGGCATTTAAACCTCCGCCAACTGTTTCCTGCGAAAAGCTTGCGGTATCAGCCCTATTGGGCACAACAGATCTTAATTGATATCCGTATCGTATCAGTGAACTTAACAATACTTTTTTACCTACTCCCAGGCTCCCGTTTATCCATGCTGCATATTGGTCCCCGTTTTGTTTTATTGAAGTGGATGTTACATTGGCGAAAGTGAGTGAGCGACCATAGGCTAAATCTACAAAAGAGGCATTCCAGTTAGCGGCCGATTTACTTTTTACTATGTTTTTCAGTTTTTCATTGTGTCGCATTTTTACCTCATCGAGTAAATCTTTCAAATCATCAATGTTGTGTTTTAACTCCCTCTTTTCCTTGGCCGGAATGGAGTCAACATTCAATATGCTGTCGTATTGAGCTGTGTACACATTCATCAACGAGTCAATGGTCTTCCTTTCCATGTAATAATCCTCTACCGCATCGTTAAAGTCATCGTCATAACCCCAGGCATCGTAAGACCGATACAGGTTGATTTTTCCCGCATAAGCCAGCTTGCGGTTGCTCCATTCATCTTCAACCGTGCCTACAGACACATCAAAGGTGGAAAGTGTTTTCATAAACCCTGAAGCATTTTGGTACTTATCAAGGTTATCGCGGTTAAAAAGAATTTCCCAAAAAGGTTGCCCTTGTATGGCCAGATTAGGTGAGAGTTTGTATGATTTGAATGACCAATCTACTTTAAAATCGCGTATTACATTGGGCTGGTTAATCAGTGAAGGGTTCATTAGCAACAGGTCAAATGCTGAGGAACTGGGGATGGTAAGCTCAGAGAATTTTTTAGCATTCTGAGGCTCGTTGTTGCGGGGATTAAACCAACTCTGGCTAAACGAAGGCCTGCTGAAGAAGCAAAGCACAAGCAAGGTGGTAAGGCGTAAAAGTTTGGTCATAATAGGGTTTGGTTGGGTAAAATTAATTCAATCTTTTCATTTTTTTGTGCCACTTAATCACTTGCTGTTGAAAAACAAGGTTTTGCCCGAATAGAAAACACACTAATTTAGCGGCATGAATAAAGCATTTTTCAGCTTCATGTTGTTGGTGTGCACAGTAGTAAATGTGTTTGCACAAAAGCAATTTCCGGTTCCGGTGGAGAAGAACAATAAGTTCGGCTACGTAAACAGCAACGGAGATTTGGTTATAGATACCGCATACATTTTTGCTGATTATTTCGAAGAGGGTTTGGCTCTGGTGGAAAAGGATAAACAGAAAAGTTATCTGGATGTAAACGGAAGGGTAATGCTCGGGCCTATGTACCTGAACAGTGCTTCGGCTTTTTCTGATGGATGGGCTAAACTTACAGATACACTCGGTATGCGTTATTACATCAACCATGCAGGTGAAAAAATGCTGGATGTGCCTTTGGATTTATACGATGCACAAAATTTCCATAACGGACGGGCAGTAGTTAGTATTCAGGAACAACGGCAGATTGGTAAAAACACGGTAACCATGTACAAGTTTGGTTACATGAATAAACAGGGGACAGTTGTAGTACCTTGTCAGTTTTATGATGCAGATAACTTTATCAGTGGTTTGGCCCGTGTAAAGAGTGGAAGTAAATATGGACTTATTGATACCAATGGCAAATATGTGATAAAACCCGTATTTGATTTCATTCACCCGTTTAACGGCAACATAGCCCGTGTAGAACAGGGTGGTAAAATAGGGTACGTTAATCGCAACGGAAAAGTCATCATCAAGCCTCAATATGTATTCGGGTCTGATTTTAATGAGGGTATGGCTGCTGTGGTACTCAAAGAAAAAATGGGTTACATCAATGAAAAGGGCAAGGTAGTTATAGCCGAGCAATTTGATTATGCTGAGGCTTTCTCAGAAGGTTATGCAGCCATTATGATGGGTGATAAATGGGGATTTATAGATGCCAAAGGCAATGTATTTGTAAAAGTAGTATTGGATGAGGCCCGTGGATTTTCTGAGGGCATGGCGCCCATCAAACGACAGGGCAGGTGGGGGTTTATGGATACCTCAGGCAAAGTAGTTATACCACACAATTATGATGTGGTATCTGATTTTAGTGGTGGAATTGCCCGTGTACAGTACCTCAACAAAGTTTTTTATATCAATAAAAAGGGCAACATTGTTCCTTTGAAAAAATAATTTGCTTAAGGAGCTAAGCGCTTCTTGTTCCAAATGCCGTTTTTTAGTTCAAACAAGAATCTGTCGTGCAAGCGGCTGCTACGTCCTTGCCAGAACTCAAAACATGCAGGTTTTACCACATAACCACCCCAATGTTCAGGGCGAAGCAGGGGCTGTTCAGCAAATAACTCTTCAAATTCTTTTACACGGTCTTCCAGGTGCTGCCGGTTCACAATGACTGCACTTTGCGGAGAGGCGTGTGCACCAATTTGACTCCCTTTGGGCCGGCTATAAAAATATTGGTCAGAGTGAGTAGGGGCAACCTTGGTGGCAATTCCCTCTATGCGTACCTGTCTTTCCAATTCGGCCCAAAAAAATGTAAGGGCCACTTTGGGGTTTTGTTCCAGTTCCTGTCCTTTGTGGCTTTGGTAGTTGGTGAAAAAAACGGCCCCGTCATGGTCAAAACCTTTGAGTAAAACAATACGTGCGTGTGGCTGTCCGTTGGCGGAGGCCGTGGCTAAGGTCATGGCATTGGCTTCATTTACTTCGCTTTTTATGGCCTCATGTAACCACAGTTTAAACTGTTCAAAGGGGTCAGCCAGCACATCCTGCTCATCAAATGTTTTGAGCATATAGTCTTTTCTGATGTCGGCTAGTGTTTTGTGGCTGTTATTCATGGGTCAAAATTAACAAATACTTCGTATTCACCTTAATTTCGACAGGTTGTTTGCAATTGAGGTTGTATTTTATGAATCTTGAGCCGTAAACCCATATTATGATTAGGAAAATTATACGCATTTCGTTACTTCTGTTGCTGCTTTTCCCTATACTGCTTTGGATATTCTGGTTATTTGAATCGAAAAGAATCATCAACGTACTGATATTTGATAAAACAGTGTTGAATACCAAAGGTGTTGAGCACCGCTCTTTTAACTGGGTACTAAACAACATGAAGGTAGTTAAACCTGACGGAGACTTATACAGTATTGAAAAAGATTACTTCGGTTTTTTTCCGGCAGAGGACTTTCAATATGATATCAAAGACTTTTCGAACATGACCACACAAGATTTAGATAGTCTTGCAGAGGCTTACGACATGACCTATTTTACCGATACATATGGTATTTATCACAATGAGTGGTACAGAAAGGGGGATGATAAAGAACGTTCAGATATTATTTACGGAGGTATGCAAACCAACGAATATGAGTTTCTGAAAAAGATGATTGAAAGAAAAAAAACAGTCATTACCGAATTCAGTTTATATGCCCTGCCCACACCTTACAACCTGCGTAAAAAAACCGAGGATTTACTACGTTTAAAGTGGACCAATTGGGTGGGTCGTTATTTCTCCTCATTAGATACACTAAAAAACAAGGAATTGCCCAAATGGGTTTCACGGCTGTATAAAAATCAGCATGGGGGTAAATGGCCTTTCAAAGATGGCGGGATAGTTTATGTAAACACCAATGACCAGATTGTAATTCTGGATGAAAAACGTCACATGGAATTTCCTATTCCTATTATTTACACCCCGAAAGAGTTTCAGGAAAAGTATGAATTGCCTGAGAATATCATTTATCCGTTTTGGTTTGCAGTTACGCTTAACGGGGGAAACAACAATGTTATCTCAGCATTTTCGGTTAAGTCTAATCCATCTGGCGACTCCATTCTTAATTATTACCGCATTCCTAAGAACTTTGTAGCCGCGGTAGAGCATATTACAGGAGATTCGAATTATTATTATTTTTCAGCTGATTTTTGTGACAATGAAATGGGCATGATGTCATCGAAAATGAATGGTATCAGAAATTTTCGTTCATTGTTTTACTCTCAGATTGAATTAGAGAACAGGAAAAGGTTCTTTTGGGAGTATTACATCCCTCTCATCAAAAATATTGTGGATGACCACGAAGCTCGTATGGGTAAAAACACAATTTCTACCTGGGGATTCAGCAATTAAACCACTGTAGTTTTTGCTTCTTTCTTTTTACCCAGTCCCTGACGGGTCATTTCGCCCCAGGTCTTTTTACCTGTGAGCAAATCAATGTTTCCTTCCAACGCCCATTTTACGGTGAGTGGATGATAGATAATGGGTTCTATCATGCCTGTAGCAATTAAGCGGATCATGTCTCTTCTGTTTTTGTACTGGTGATATGACATTTCTTCAAACAATACAGCAGATGTGGACATAAGAACTGCAAACACATAAATCAGGCTGATGATCATAACAAAAAATTCCCAGGTAGAGAACCCGAGTATAGCAAGAATAATGTAGAACATTACTCCGAAGAATTCAATAAAAGGTGCCAGCCATTCATACATAAGCCAAAAGGTGTAACTCACTATACCTAAGCTGCCGTATTTCGGGTTCATAAAAATTTTGCGGTGAATCCAAAGTGTTTCTGCTGTGCCACGTGCCCATCTGTTACGTTGGCGGCTGAGTATTTTGGTGTTATTGGGAGCCTCTGTCCAACATAACGGGTCAGGTATATAAACCACACGGTATTTGATGTCATTATCATGGCACCAGATACGCATACGTACCACCAGTTCCATATCTTCACCCACAGTTTTGTGATTATATCCGCCTGCTTTAACAGCAATTTCCCTATCAAATAATCCGAAGGCTCCGGATATGAGCAAGAGGCCGTTTAGTCTGCTCCAGGCCATTCGTCCCATTAAAAATGCCCGAATGTATTCTACCACCTGAATGCGCGGCAGCAATTCATCAGGCAGGTTAACTTTCATCAGCTTGCCGTTTTCTATTTCGCAAGAGTTGGCTATACGTACTACTCCTCCTGTGGCAATTACGCGTGTGTCTTCTTCAATAAAAGGCTTCACCATTTTAACCAGCGCATCCTGTTCAATTACACAATCCACATCTACACAAGCCACCAAGTCACTGTTGGATATATTTAAACCCACATTGAGCGCATCTGCTTTTCCTCCGTTCTCTTTGTCTACTACAATTAATTTGTTGAAAGCAGAGTTGCGAGATTTATAAATACCTCGCACAGGTTTTGTTTTGAGTTGAGGATTTACAGCAAAGTCAACCAACTCCAACTCATAACTCTCAATCATTTTCTCCATACTGTCATCCTTACTGCCGTCATTGATGATAAGCACTTCATAGTTGCCGTAGTGGATGGACATAAGTGATCGAATATTTTCCACAATGTTGGCTCCTTCGTTGTAAGCAGGAGCAATGAGTGAGATAGAAGGTTGAAGATGAGAACTCAGAATAGTTCGATAATCAATGAAGCTGTTTTTCTTTAAATAGTGCCTCATTTCTATGGCAGAAATAATAGCCAGTGCAAAATAGCTGAAGCAAAGTGACATGGCATAGTAAAAGATAAATGTGTCAAAAAAGTCACCGAGTATTTCTAAATATTTATCCATGTTAGTTTACTATTCGTTTGTCCAAGGCGTGTTTAATAATCACGGTGGTTCTTTCATCAGCATCAGTCAAAAGTTCGGTAAGTTCCTTACGTCCGCTGGTACCTATTTTGGCCAGAGCAATACAGGCATTCAAAGCAATTGAGAAGTTGGGGTTAAACATTTCCTGCTTAAAGAAAGGAATCTGATCATCGTCACTTATTTTCACCATCACTTGCAGGATTTTAATTTTCAAACGGTCATGTTCACGATGGTAAACTTCTATCAGCTGATCGGCAAAACCGTACAGTTCAAGATTACCAATGGTATTCACTACTTCTTCTCTTACGCTTTCTCTGGGGTCGTCCAGCATGGGTACAATCGAATTCACAGAACCTATTTGTTTGAAATGGTTTATCATTCGAATAGTAAACAACGATACTGAGCTGTTAGGCGAATTGAGCCAGCGTTTAAAGTCAGGTAGGTCATCGGTGTTTAAGATAGAAAGAATAGCCAGAATGTTAACTTGTTGCCAGCCCGTCATGTTGGCTTTGGTATTGCTCAGGAATTTCAAAGGGTCTGATTCACTCAATTGAATTAATGAAAGTAGAGTCTCCAGTCGTAAAATTGAATTTTTACTATCAACATACTTGAAAATTTCATCGTATGCATCTTTAATGTCCATTTGAGTCAGTTCACGTATACCTTTTATTTTTATATCCCATGGAAAGGCCTTCAGTTTACGCATACTGTATTTCACCAAACCAAATTCAATATAAAGCTGGCGGATATGATCGCAAACATCACCTGAGAAATTTTTATGAAGGTTGAGCAGCTCTTGCATAAATACCTCATTGTTGAATTCATTAACCAGGTAACGTTTCTTAATCCTTCTCACAATCATAGCCCTTCGGTCTTCCGTGTCGTATTCACCAAATATAAGGTTAGCCAATAAAGGCTCATAAACCTCTTGAAGTCTTTTTGTTCTTAGGGCAACATAGTTTTTGTAAATCCGGCTGGAAATAATAACTATGAATAAAATAATGTTACAAAACGTAAAAAATGTGAGTACAATAAAACCTCTTTGTATGATAGTAGGCTGTTTATTGTATTTGTATTTAGCCCAAAGCCACGGGCCGTCAAAAAAAGTATGTTCTTCAAGACTATCTTCTTCCCCAATCTCCAAGCGTGTGATCTGATCAATCAGATTGCTTTCCTTTCTACTTCTTAATTCAGAATCATCCGGTGTAATGTTATTGATGGTAGGGTCTTCCTCTTCTTCATATCCTGCCAAATCAGCAGCGGTTAAAGATTTACCCGAAGTGTCAACCGGTATATCAGATGGAGTATATTTATCTTTTCGGTACACCGGAGTTTCTTTTGCAGGTGCGGTTTGACCAGAAGTCTTAGGTCCCGGAGGTCTGGTAGGGAAGTCATCCTGCGTGGTTGTTGCAGGTGTTACAATTTCTTCAGCAGGCATGGTGAGCAAGGCAAATTCCTTTGCAGATATTTTTACCGAATCACCCAAAAAGCCTTCAGCAACCGGCTGGTACAATTTTTTAGTGTCTTCATCTACCAAAAAAGCATCTTCAGGGGGATTACTTGTTTGATTTGCGGGGACTACTATGTATCCTATCAGAACTTTCTGTTGGCGGGTGAAAATGTAAGTTGGAGCAATACGATTGCGCGACACAAGTGTTTTTTCTTTTAACCGGTATTTTTTTGCCACCACTTTCAGATTCTCTCCTTTTTTAGCCGTATAGTAAAGTGGCTGTAGCCAGGTGTTATTTTCCTGAGCTAAAAGCGGCAAAGCAAGTGTCAAAAAGAAAGCTGCCAGAAGCAGTAAATATTTAATGCGTGTTCCCATGGACTAGAATACCTTCTTTATGTTGGCTGAAAAAGAATACCTGTAGCGGTATCTGCCATCTACATATTCATCATAATCCCACCATACTCCTAAACCTCCGGTAATTGTTTTGCTCAGGCGTGTTTGCCAGTCGGCACCAAAGCGCAATGTGCTTAATCTAATAAGATTGTAGGTAATAGGTGTTGTATAGTTTAACCCCACTATACCATTTCCGTAAAGTACAGTAAAGTTAATGTAGTCCAATTCAGATTTGTAGTAGTAGCGTGTTTGAAAGTTATGTGTAATTGTAGTTGTTCCTTTACCGTAGGCGTTGAGTACAATTATCGGGCGATAACTAAGCCAGAATTTTTTGTGGTAAAATCCCAATGACCCTACAAGCATGTGTATGTTTTTTGTATTGCGTACCTTAATGTTGTTGGCTCCTGTTTCATCAAAATCATAATGAAGAAAATGGTAGCCTGCTGAAGCATCAAATTTTTTCAAAAAGGACTTGTACAACTCAGCTCCAAATCTATACCGCGGGTACATGATGTTTCTTGACGATATGCCCGCATTTACAAATAACATAGTGCCCTTATATAGTTTGATGTAGTTGTCTATTTCAAGTTGTAATGCTTCGGTTTTGAAACGTTGTGCATAGTTGATTCGGGCAATAGACTGTGCCTTTCTGAACTTTCTTCCGTATTCTACAAATCCGAATGACCAAGGTGCGAATGAATAGTTGTAAATCTGTTGCACCCAACCGGCAGCGGCATGGTTACGCAGACTTTTATATTCAAAATCACGCATCATATTGATGGCCTGTGTATCAGTTTTGACAGAGTCAAGGTAAATTTTTAATTCAGCAATAGCTTCTTTGTAATATTCATCATTGGCATATGCAATGGATTTCTTTTTTCTGAACTCAACTGCATTTGGGAATTCTTTCAATGCTGTGTCACACTTTTGTTGAGCAGTTTTATGTTTTAAATCGTATACCTCAATATCCGCTCTGGCTGAAAGTGCTTCTTTACGTCTTGCGGGGACTGTATCTTCTTTAAGTACTTTATCTAAAATGGGTCTTGCTTCAGAATACTTTTGTTGCCAACTGAAGGTGCATCCTTTTAAAATAGACGCTTCAAAAAGTTTAGGGTCTCTTCCCAATGCTGAGTCAAGTAATACACGGGCTTCAGTAAACTTTGATTTGAATGCAAGTTCTCTGCCCTTTGTGTAAAATGAATCTGCTTTTAATTGGTCAACTGTAAATTTTCTGGCTGTTTGTTGTTTGATAATTTCAGTCTCTTTTACTTTAAAACGTTCTTCATCCGGATAGTACTGTTGAGCCTTTTTGCATACTATCATAGCTGAATCAGTTTCTCCGGGCCACCTGAGTGCATCAATAAGTGCATCCAGTGCTTCCAGATTTTTCGGGTCTTGGTTCAGAACTAAATTGAGGTGGTATTTGCTTTCAGCGTATTTGCTTTGCCAACTGAATGTGCGAGCTATAAAAACACGTGCATCATAATAATCAGGTGCAACTTGCAAAACTTTTTCCATGCCCGCTCTTGCAATTTCATACTCCCCTTTAAATCCAATATTCTTAGAGGCAATATACATAGAGTCGGCATTTTGGGCATGAGAAGCCCTAACAGTAAAAATAAGTAATACTGTTAATAGAATTAAAGTTACTCGTAAGGAGTTGTAATGTTTGGTTTGATTAGAAGTCACTAAAATTACATTTTGTTAAGTAGCCTGTTCACCCGCATCGAAAGTTCATTGGGGCTGAATGGTTTTGTGATAAAGTCATCAGCGCCTAATTTAAAAGCTTCGAGAACGGTATTTTCCAGACCAATTGATGAGACCACTATGATGGGCATTTTTAATCCTTGAGCCCGAACGTGTCCGATAATTTCTAAGCCTGATGCAAAAGGCATCATGATGTCAGTAATAATCATATCGAACGTATTTTCTTTAATCAGGTTAAGGGCTTCCCTTCCATCAGCTGCTGTAAAAACCTCGTGACCTTCTTTTTTTAATTTAAATTCCACTGCTTTTTTCAGCATCTGCTCATCTTCAGCTATTAATATCTTCATGTGTACTTCTTTTATCGGTAAATGTATAAAAAGCTGGAGAAGCCTCCATGCGTTTGTTTTGCACAAATATTGTTGAAATTATAGATACGCTTAATTTTCATTCGTTAAACAGTGGATTTTAGCCGTTATATATTAAAATTGTTGTGATTTTAAGCCATGAGTGTGTTACAACCCGGGAAATTATTAGTAGCCGATCCGTTTTTGCACGATGAGAATTTTAATAAATCAGTTGTGTTACTGGCATCTTATGATGAACAAGGCGCTGCGGGTTTTGTGCTCAATCAGCCGTTGCAACTAAAGCTGGAAGAGGTAATGCCTGAATTTGCAGGACTTGATATTGATCTCTACAGTGGTGGGCCTGTTGAGCCGGATACTCTGCATTATCTTCATGCTACAAAGGGCATGGTAGAAGGGGCAATGCACGTTAGTTCTTTTTTGAGCTGGGGTGGAGATTTGCAGCATGTGCTGGAACTTTTACGAACAGGACGCTTATCTCCTTCACAAATAAAATTTTTCTCCGGTTATTCAGGTTGGGGCTTGGGTCAGCTGGAAAGTGAAGTGCAAGCGAAAGCCTGGTTTATCGCTGACCTACGCCCCGACTATATTTTTTCTAAAGATGAGGAACTGTTGTGGAAAAGAGTGATGACAGATATGGGAGACGATTATGCAATGCTTACCAATGCTCCGACAGATCCTCGGTGGAATTGACTTTATTGCGTAAACGCAAATTTTACAATGTTGGCACCCATTTGCAATGCACGTAGCCTCACCGGTTCAGGGTCATTGTATACTTCAGCATCTTCCCAACCGTTGCCTAAATCGCATTCATAGCTGTAGAAGCACACCAGTCTGCCTTTGTAAAGAAGTCCGTAACCTTTGGCCGGTTTGCCATCATGTTCGTGAACTTTCGGTAAACCGTTAGTAAATTCATAAGCTTTGTGGTAGATGGGGTGGGAGAAGGGTAGTTCAACAAAGTCCAGTTCAGGAAAAACTTTTTTCATTTCCCTGCGCACAAATTTATCCATGCCATAATTATCATCAATATGCAGAAAACCTCCGGCCAGCATATAGTTGCGCAGGTTTAGCGCATCGCTGTTGCTAAAAATAACATTTCCGTGGCCGGTCATGTGTACAAAGGGGTAGTTGAACAAATCAGGACTGCCGGCATCTACTACATCCTCTTCAGGGTCAATATTGGTTTTGAGTTGCTGGTTGCAGAATTTTATAAGGTTGGGTAAAGAGGTTTTATTGGCATACCAGTCACCGCCTCCGTTATATTTCAATTTTGCAATCTTTACCGTTGGTGGTGCAAATGAGGAAAGAAAAATTAATAGTGATAACAGAAGTAATCGCATGATACAAATATAAGGTCAACTTAATATATCAGGTACATTAGTTTTTGGCCAAGGCACACACATACAGCGCAGCGGTTTCTGTTCTGAGGATGCTGGTTCCCAGAGATACGGGAATAAATCCATTTTCTTGAGCCTGTATTACTTCAATCTCCGTAAAATCCCCTTCGGGTCCTATTAGGAAAATGAGGTTTTGATGACCTGAGTTTTTGAGGTATTTGTGAATGGATTCCTGTTTATCTGTTTCGCACCAGGCCATTAATTTCAATGCATCAGCCCCGGTTGTTTCCAGCATTTTTTTGAACGGAATAATGTCATTGATTTGGGGTAACCACCACTGTTTGCTCTGTTTCATCGCACTTACAGCGGTCTTGATGCAGCGGTCGAGGTTAATTTTACTGCGTTCCCCTCGGGTACATTCTATAAAACTTATTTCTTCAATTCCAAGTTCAGTAGCTTTTTCAATGAACCACCCAATACGTTCGAAGTTTTTAGTGGGCGCAATAGCTACGTGTAACCTTGTTGTGCGTGGTTTATGGTTATTGCGTTCTTTAATCTGAAGTACACATTTTTTTACATTATCGTCAGCAATAGAGGCGATACATTGTGTTCCCTTGCCATCAGCTAAATGCACTTCTTCACCCTTTTTCAGGCGCAACACACGTATGGCGTGTTTAGATTCCTCTTCACTAAGAGTAATTATATCTTCACCTAAAACAGGAACGTAGAATACATGCATATAAATAAGTAAGGACGTTGTTGTCAACGTCCTTACAAATATAGTTTACAAAAAGTAGTTAAGCGTTTTGTGTAGCTTTAGGAGCTGCAGCTAAAATTTCAGCATCAACACCTGTAGCATATTGCTCAAAGTTTTTCACAAACATGTTGGCCAGTTTGTTGGCTTGTGCATCGTAGGCTGCTTTGTCGGCCCAAGTGTTGCGTGGGTTCAGCAATTCAGCCGGAACGTTAGGGCAACTCTTTGGCATGGCATATCCGAATACTGTGTGGTTTTCGAATTCTACGTTGTTCAGTTCTCCGTTTAAAGCTGCAGTGATCATGGCACGTGTTAACGGAAGTTTCATACGTGAACCGGTTCCGTATGCACCACCGGTCCAACCCGTATTAATCAGCCAAACGTTAATGTTCGGGTTAGCTTTTAATTTTTCCCCTAACATTTTTGCGTATTTACCCGGATGTAATGGCAAGAACACACGACCGAAGCAAGCAGAGAAAGTAGCTTGTGGTTCTGTTACACCAGCCTCTGTACCGGCAACTTTCGCGGTATAGCCGCTGATGAAACTGTACATAGCTTGTCCTACATTCAATTTAGAGATAGGAGGTAACACGCCAAATGCATCTGCAGTTAAGAAGAAAATATTTTCAGGAGTTTTACCTACTGAAGGCTCAGCAATGTTGTCAATTAAATAAATAGGATATGCTGCACGTGTGTTCTCAGTAACTTTTATGTTGGTGTAATCCACTGTAGTTGTACCGGGGAAAAAACGTGTGTTTTCCAATAATGAACCAAAGCGGATGGCATCAAAAATTTGTGGCTCTTTTTCTTTGGTGAGATCAACGCATTTTGCATAGCAGCCTCCTTCAAAGTTGAACACGCTGTCATCAGCCCAGCCATGTTCGTCATCACCAATCAGCTTGCGGTCAGGGTCGGCAGATAGTGTTGTTTTTCCTGTTCCTGAAAGACCAAAGAATACAGCAGTATCACCCTTTTTACCAATGTTGGCAGAACAGTGCATGGAGAGTACGCCTTTTTCTTCGGGCAGTATGTAATTCAACACAGTGAAAATACCTTTTTTCATTTCACCGGTGTAACCTGAACCTCCGATAAGAATAATCTTTTTGGTGAAGTCAACCATGGTGAAGTTGTGCTGGCGCGTGCCATCTTCAGCGGCTACTGCCTTAAAGCTGGGTGCATTTATAATCAGCCACTCAGGTGTGAAAGTGGGTAATTCTTCTGCTGTTGGGCGCAGGAACAGATTATGGCAAAATAAATTGTTGAATGCGCTTTCGGTAAACACGCGAATATTCAGACGGTAGCGAGGGTCAGCACAAGCATAGGCATCACGTACAAATATTTCTTTTCCGCCAAAGTGGTCGATTACTTTGTTGAGCAAACTGTCAAATTTTGCCGAATCAAACTTCTGGTTCACTTCTCCCCACCACACGGTATTTTCGGTTTTGGTATCCACAACGCAGAACTTGTCTTTAGGTGAACGGCCGGTAAACTCACCGGTATCGGCCATCAAAGCGCCTGTGTCTGTTAACACGCCCTCACCTCTACGGATGGAAGCGGCTACCAACTCAGCTGGTTGCAGATTAACATGGGCTGTGGCTACTTTGCCCATTATTTTTTCAATAACTGACTGTGTACTCATTTCTTATATTTTTTTTTTTAGTATATATACGAACTGCGAAAATACTTAATGCCCAAATGAATGCGACATGATTTACGTCATAATTTAAAGTTAGAATGGTAATATGTTGAAAATAAAAGTATTAAATAGTTTTCAGCCAGGTATTTATCCTCCTGCTTTTTTGGCTTTATAGCCTTTTTCTGTAAGTAAATTGAGCACTTTGTCCCTGTGGTCGCCTTGTAACAGGATCTCACCGTCTTTAACGCTGCCCCCCACGCCACATTTTTGTTTAAGTAATTTTCCTAATTGTGCTAAGTCATCTTCGCTGCCAATAAAGCCATTTATTCGGGATACTACTTTTCCTCCGCCCATACGGTCGAGGTAAATTTTTAGGTTTTGTTGCTGAGGAGGAATGGTCTCACGGGAGTCAAGGCCTAAATTTTCTTGCGAAAATGAGGGGTCGGTGGAGAAAACAATGCCGGAGCGTTGCTTGTTCTTATTACTCATAGGCAAAAATATCATGTTTATCTTATTTTCAAAAACCCAATTTGCTTAAAAAGTTATATTCACCCACCAAATTTAAAATGAAATGAGAGCATTTGTCATATTGTTAATGTTTGCCCTGTTTAGTTGTTCTGTTGCAGCACAAAATATTTTTTATGTACGTACTGACGGAAATGATGCAAACACCGGCAAGTCTAATACTAGTGTCGGAGCTAAGGCCACGTTAGCTTCTGCTATAGGGGTGGCATCTTCAGGAGACGTAATTCAAATAGGCCCCGGAAATTATTCGGGAACCGGGTTTAATAACATCAACTTGGGTACTAAACACCTCAAAATTATAGGCTCAGGTAACTCCAGCAATGCTTCACTTTCTACTGTGATAACAGGCTCAGGAGGTTTTTTTCTTACTTTGGCTAAAGGGGCCTCAGCAGCTGATCGAATGGAGGTTTGGAATATGCGTTTGTCTAATTATATTTTTTATTTCTTTAATGTAGATAGTAACTCATTTTTTTATAACCTCTCTGTAAACGGAGATTCTACTTCACAACAAACCGTTTTTACTTTCAAAGACGGAGCAAGTGATGTTACGGTTGAGAAATGTCAAATCAGCAATATTTGGAACTGGACTACAAAATATGATGTAGGGTCTGAGGGAAGCACTTCATTTATGATTTACGATGATATTGATGTTTACAACATTAATGTTAATCAATGTCTTTTCGATAAGAATTATATAGTGTTTTATTTCGCTCAAGGGGTAGCCGGCACTTCTAAAGTAAATGCCAATAATATCAGCATTAAAAATTCAGCATTTACAAACTGTGGTTATAAAGCCATATATGCTGAAAGGCTGGATAATTTTATTGTAGATAATTGTTCTTTTGTGAATACAGGCTCAAGCATAACTGCTCATCCAGCGGCTATTGATATTAATCTAAAATGGGAAACTTATTCTGGAAATATCACTATTAAAAATTCTTACTTTTCCGGATGTGGTATACCCAATTCAGGGACCAATGTGAATGGTGCTGCAATATTGTTTAAGTCAAGGGACTTTGGTGGCTATATATCAGACCCTGCCAGCTTTACAGGTAATCTCTATCTGCATGGCTGCACATTTAAAAATAACAATGCAGGTTTTCGAATAGGAGAGTCGAATAATGGTAGCGGTACAACTTCAGGTAATAATTCCAGTTATGGTTCAGGTACTATAGAAGTACGCAACTCTGTTTTTCAGAACAACACCGCAGGCAGTTATCAAACATATAATCATTTTGCTATACGCAACGTTTCTACCCGAAACATTAACGTATTAAATTGTTACTTTGGAGGCGGAGCAGCTACAACAAATACAGCCTTCTCTGGTCCGATAGATGTCTCTACTCCCAATGCTTCAGGTTCTACTACAGTTACGGGAACATTAACTACAGGTGAGGTTATTCGGTTAAGCAGTTCAGATGTTTATCAGGCCGATTATGCCGACCTTTCTTCAGCTATTACAGCAGCTTCTGACGGAGATAAAATCACCATTCCTCCGGGAACGATAGGCGGTACTACTACGGTAAATAAGAACCTTACATTTTATTGTCCCGGAGCAGGAAATTTATATTCAAGTCACCTGTTGAATTTTCAGAACTTAACGGTTTCAGGAACTAAAACGCTTACGATGGGAAGTGATGGTAAAGTTTCCACGTCACTTTCTCTGGCCTCCGGAAATGTAATCAGTCTGGGGCAATATTGTTCTTTTGATATAGGCGGAACACTATCGGGAAGCGGAGCATTTACAGGAAGCATCGTTTCTTCCTCGCCCAAATCAGAGCTGTGGCTTACAGGCACAGGCAGCATCACTTTACCTGCTGTAACCAACGGATTAGCTGTTTTAAATATCAACAGAGCGGCAACAGACACGGTTTACCTCTCTGCCAACCTGAGCCTGACCAATGTGAATTTTTCATCAGCTTACTTTAATCTTAACGGATATAAGTTGACCGTAAATGGAGCAACCCTGTTAAATGCAGTTAATTTTATAGGCACGACTACGGGTTCTGAATTAGAGGTAGCCGGAAGCAACAGGACATTTCAGTTTAGCGGAGGTACTTTAGCTAATTTTAATGTGAACAGAAATCAGGGCACACAACTCACCGGAGATTTAACAGTTACCAACACGCTTACTTTGTCCAATGGTAGCTTGTTTCTGGGAAGTTTTAATTGTACGATGGAATCAAGTGCAACAATCAACGGTACTCCATCGGCTTCTAAAATGATTATCGCTACCGGAACAGGGCAATTGCGTAAAAAGTTTACAGCTGCAGGTTCTTTTACTTTCCCTGTGGGTGATGATGTAAGTACATTCGAGTTTTCACCGGTTACGCTTAATTTCACTTCGGGCACATTTGGTTCGGGTGCATTGGCCGGGGTTAATCTGAGCAATGTCAAACACCCGAGTAATGCATCAGGAACGCATTTTTTAAGCAGGTACTGGACGGTTTCGCAAAGTAACATCACAGCATTTTCGTGTAACACCTCATTCACTTACGTGGATGCTGATATTAACGGAACAGAAAGCAATCTGTTTGGTGGTAAGCACTCTTCTTCCGTTTGGACCAACTTAGGCGCGGTAAATACAACATCCAATTTAGTAACGGGAACAGTAACTTCCTTTTCTGATTTTACAGCCGGAGAAACAACAGCCATGCCGGTAAGTTGGTTGAATGTATCTGCAGAAAAACAGGGTAAGCAGGATGTAGTGGTGAAGTGGTCAACGGCCAATGAAGTCGAAAATGATTATTTCGAAATTCAATTCGCACTAGATGGTTTGGACTTTGAAACCGCAGGCTTCCAAAAAGGTTCGGGAACCACATTAAGCCAAACATCATATCAATTTGTGCATCCGAATGTTTTGGTTAATACAACAGGTAATTTATTTTACCGCATAAAACAGGTTGACTACAACGGAGAATTTTCATATTCAAACATAGTTTCTGTAAAAGCTGAATCATCAGCAGAAGTAGTGGTGTACCCTGTTCCTTTAACCTCGGCCACCACAGTTGAACTACCAGCTGCTGCTGAAGTAATATCGGTGAGTCTTACCAATGCCTACGGAGCCGTAACAGTTATTCCACAGGACTATTACAGGCAGCATTTAAAAACAATAAACCTGAGTAACCTGAACAGTTGTGCCCCTGGTATGTATTGGTTAGAAATCAGGACTGTTTCAGGTGTGTTTTATGCTAAAGTGCTGAGACAGCACTAACCTGTAATTACGTTGAGCGAAGCTGGCAGCACCTGAACAGATAAGTCTTTGCTCAATTCATAAGGTTCCCCGTCAATATTGGCTACTTCAGCCTGCGGGCGATGTATAACAATGTTTTTTCCTTTGAACATTTCCACGTGTTTCGAGTTGCGGAAACGTTGAGTAAACATTTCCCAGGCAATTGCGGGCATGCTGCTTAACTTTACTTCCTTCATAATGGCAATATCCAACAGGCCATCCTGCATATCAGCTCCTGGAGTAATAAAAGCATTGTTGCCATACTGACTGCCGTTGGAGCAACACACTAAAAATGCTTTTCGTTCAATGGTGGTGCCATCGATCTCAATGATGTAATCGCGCAACTGATAGTTGCGAAATTCATTCAGCGTAATTTTAGCGTAGGAGTAAAAGCCTCTTTTGGGTGCGGTAGCAAATTTCCAGGCTACATGTGCATCAAATCCGGCTCCTGTTACATTCACAAAAATTTCATCGTTGATAGTCCCTGTGTCAATGCAGGTAATTTTTCCCTTGTTCAAAAGAGCAATTGCCCGTTCAGGTTCCAGCGGAATGTGCAAGTGTCGGGCAAATCCGTTACCTGAACCTTGCGGTACAATGCCTAAAGCAGTAGAGGTGCACACCAGTTTTTGTGCTATCTGGTTAATGGTACCGTCTCCACCCACAGCTACTACTATATCTTTTCTGGCAGCTACTGCTTCTGCAGCATATCGGGGAGTATCTTCAGCGGTAGATGTGAATTTTATTTCAGCAGCATACAGGTGATGGTCCAGCTGTTGTTCAATCAACTGCGGAATCCCCTGCTTTTTTATTCCCCCTGAAATGGGGTTGATAATAAACGTAATTTTCTTTTTCAAACGGCTGAAGTTTACGGCAAAAGTAGTGCTTTCAGCGAAAACCTGAGTGCTGCATACAGCTGTGGCAATCAGTTAAAAATGAAAAGCATGAGTTACTGTGCAAGCGATTGAGTACTTTTGAAGCTTCAATGGAACAGAAGCAAGATTATAAAATGACCGCCCAAACCATGTTCGGGTTGGAAGAAATACTGGCTACAGAGCTCAAAAAGCTGGGTGCCAGAGACGTGGAAACACACAACCGCGCAGTAAGTTTTGTAGGCGACAAAGGTTTTATGTATAAAGCCAATCTTTGCCTGCGCACAGCCCTGCGCATTCTGGTGCCTGTTCATTCTTTTGAACTGAAAAATGAACAGGAGTTGTATGACAACATCAAAAAAATGGACTGGGAAAAATACCTGGGTGTAGATGATACGCTAGCGATTAATTGTTCCCTCAATTCGCGCTTGTTTAACCACTCGCAGTTTATGGCGCAAAAAGCCAAAGACGCTATTGTTGATGGTTTCAGAGAGCGCCACGGCAAACGCCCATCGGTTGATTTGGATAACCCCACGGTGCGCATTAATTTGTTTATCAATCAGGATAAATGTCTGGTTTCTTTAGATAGTTCAGGCGATTCTTTGCACAAACGCAATTACAGAGACTCCACCAACCTGGCACCTATCAACGAAGTGCTGGCTGCCGGTTTGATACAGCTTACAGGCTGGGACGGACACAGCAATTTTGTTGACCCCATGTGCGGTTCAGGCACTATACTGATTGAAGCCGCTATGTATGCAGCCAATATTCCTTCGGGCTGTCACCGTAAATCGTTCGGGTTTCAGAAGTGGAAAGACTTTGATGCCGATTTGTGGCAAACCATTTATGATAGTGCCATCAGTAAAATCAAAACGGGTACTTTACCGCATATTGTTGGTGGTGAAATTTCGAAAAACGTAGCCCGCAAAGCAGTTATCAATATTCACGAAGCAAAGGTGGATGATATGGTGAAAATTAACACCACCGCTTTTGCCGATCTTACCCCACCGGAAGGTGACGGAGGCGTGATGGTGATTAACCCGCCTTATGGTGAGCGCATGGATAAGGACGATGATATTCTGGCCCTGTACAAATCCATTGGTGATACTTTAAAAAATAACTGGGCAGGTTACGAGGCCTGGATGATTACCTCTAATCCTGATGCAGCTAAAGCCGTGCGCTTAAATCCTTCACGTAAAATTAAAGTGTTTAACGGAGCACTGGAATGCAGGTTTTTGAAATACGAACTGTACCGTGGAACCAGACGAAAAGATAAACTGGAGGCGCAGAATAGTTCGGAATAATTTTTTTGATATTTATCAATGAGTTCAACTAAACAAATTGCCAAACATTTTCGCGATGTATACTTTGGTGGCAACTGGACAGCGGTTAATCTGAAAGATACTTTAGCGGATGTAACGCTGCAACAGGCAACAACAAAAGTTCATAATTTAAACACGATTGCGACCTTAGTCTTTCACATTAACTATTATGTGAATCCGGTTTTGAAAGTGCTGCAAGGCCAACCAATTGTTGCCAGCGATAAACTCAGTTTTAATTTGCCGCCAATAACCTCTGATGAAGAGTGGAAAAAACTGGTGACAAAAGCTTTAACAGAAGCAGCAGAATTAGCCGATTGGATGGAAGAGTTGGATGATGCAAAGTTGCAGGATGTTTTTGCCAACTCTAAGTATGGTAACTATTACAGAAACCTGCTGGGTATTATTGAACATACGCACTACCATCTCGGGCAAATATCACTGATTAAGAAAATTATTCAAGAGTCGGGTAAGGCTTTGTAAAATTAAGCAAAGCGAGAGACTGCCACTGATTACACAGAATTAATGATTGTGTTGTCGGATGGAACTTCCGGCAGAAGGAAATGTTGCATTTGCTTCGATTGGTCCACCTCGGAGATGTAGTGAACATAAACACTTACGCACTTTAACACCTAAACACTCCAACACACCACCCTTCACTTCACCACTACAGTACCTATTTTCTCCGTAAGTTCTTTGCGTATCTGCATCAGGTATTGATGAACCTGCATGGCAGCAATCAGTTCTTCTTCGTTAGGTGCGTTGCGCATCACCTCGTTATTTTCTATGAGCAACTCTTCCACATGGCGCAACTTAAAACGCATTAAGGCCGAGTCCACATCTTTTTGCAGGTGTTTAAATGCTTCTTCTTCCAGGTCTAAATATTTTTCATCCCAGCGGGCACTCAACTCATAACGGCTGATGAGCATATCAGAAGCCAAGCTACTTATGCGTTGGTCTTCATGGTTAATGAAAAAATCCTGATTAAGTGGTTCATTATCTTCCATGCGTTGTTTGCAGGCAGCAATGATGTGCTGATATATTTCATTGGAAAACTTCAGTTCGTTGGTTTCAATTTCGTTCAGTACGTAAGCGGCAACGGTTTGCCCCTCATTGTACATCTCCTCACTGTTTTGTACTAACAGGCGAACGATATCACGCTCCTGGTATTCGCTGGTGTTGAGTTCAATTTCGTTTTCCTTGAGCAGCTCTTCATAGTTGAGTGGCTCTTCGGGCAGTTGCTGTTGCAGGTCTTTATCCTCTTTACGTTTGTTGCGCAGCAACTTATTCATTTCATTGATGAGCACCTGTTCCTGTATTTCGAGCAACTTGCTGCACTCTTTGATAAATACAGAGCGCTTAATGCTGTCGGGCACTTTGGCAATACTTTCTACAATGTCTTTGATTACTTCTGCACGTTTTACGGGGTCGTTGGCAGAGTCGGCCAGCAGCAGGTTCGATTTAAAAATGATAAAATCTTTTTCGTTCCGGTGAATGTATTCAGAGAACTCTTCACCACCTACGGCTTTGCAGTATGAGTCAGGGTCCTCACCGTCAGGGAAGGTCACTACCTTTACGTTGAGACCTTGTTCCAGAATTAAATCTACCCCGCGCAACGAGGCTTTTAGTCCGGCCTGGTCACCATCGTACAGCACCACAACATTATCAGTAAACCGTTTGATGAGTTTGATTTGTCCTTCAGTGAGTGAAGTGCCTGAGGAGGCCACCACATTGGCAATACCTCCCTGATTTAATGTGACCACATCGGTATATCCTTCCACGAGGTAACAGCGGTCGTACTTGCGAATGTCCTGTTTGGCGAAAAACATACCATACAAAACATTGCTCTTGTGGTACACTTCTGTTTCGGGCGAGTTCACATACTTGGGCGACTTCGGATCTTTTTTCATGATGCGCCCGCCAAAGGCCACCACACGTCCGCTTAAATCGTGAATAGGAAACATTACACGACCGCGAAACAGGTCAAATGATTTGCCGCTTTCGTTGGTCGTAATTAATCCGGCACGTTGTAAAAAATCATGCTTGTACCCCTGGGAGATGGCATGTTCGTAAAAATGACTCCAGCCGTCTTTACTGTAACCCAGTCCGAATTTCTTTATAGTATCCTTGCTGAAACCGCGTTCTTCAAAATAGGAGAGACCGATGTTTTGTCCCTCTTCCGTATCCCACAATTGCTGTATAAAATAATCAGCCGCATATTTGATGGAGATGAGTACACTCTCGCGTTCGTTTTGTGATTGCAGCGCCTCATCCGTAAGTTGAATTTCTTCAATGGTAATGTTGTACTTGTTGGCTAAATGACGTAAAGCATCAGGGTAACTCATGCTGTCGTGTTCCATAATGAAACGCACACTGTCTCCTGCTTTGCCGCAACCAAAACATTTATAAATACCCTTGGCCGGAGAAACTGTAAATGAAGGTGTTTTTTCGTTGTGAAAAGGACAAACGCCTAACAGATTGGCACCGCGTTTTTTGAGCGTTACATATTCACCCACCACTTCCTCAATGCGGGCGGCATTTATAATCTCTTCAACTTTCTCGCGGGGTATCATCTGTTTGTAAAACGAACCCGAAAGGTAAGGCTTTTTTTACAGAGACAAGTGGCTGGAAATGTAAGTGCATGAAAGTGAAAATTATGGCTTTTCGTACGAAGGCATTTGAGATTGTATTTACTTCAGCTAAGTTGTCAAAAGTCATTTTTTATGAGTTGTTTATTGAGGTAGTTTGCATGCATGACTAACCACTTAAATTACGTTTCCGCGCAGCAAGCGGTGGAGGCGATAAAATCAGGCGATAAAGTTTTTTTGCACGGTAGCGCAGCCACACCGGTTTCTTTAATCAATGCCTTAATTCAGCGTAAAGATGAACTTAATGATGTGGAGCTGATAAGCATCAGTTTGCACGGTGTTGATTTGAATGACCCTGAGTTGGAAGGACATTTTTTCATCAACTCCCTTTTTGTTTCTGCCAGTGTGCGCGAAGCGGTCAATTCAACCCGGGGGGATTATATTCCTGTTTTTTTGAGTGAGATTCCGCGTTTGTTTCACAGTAAAATTTTACCCATTGATGTAGCGGTGATACATGTATCTCCACCCGATAAACATGGCTTTTGCTCGCTGGGTACTTCCGTAGATGTGGCCAAAGCAGCTGTAAATAATGCAGTGTGTGTAATTGCTCAGGTAAACCCTAATATGCCGCGTGTGCACGGAGATGGTTTTGTGCATGTGAGTGAAATTGATTTTGCCGTGCAGGTAAATGATGTACTGCCTGAAGTGAGTTATGCGGAAAAATGCTCCACTTTAACAGAGCAGATTGGTGAGCAGGTGGCTACTTTGGTAGAAGACGGAAGTACGCTTCAGTTGGGTATTGGCTGTATTCCGGATTCAGTGCTCACTAAACTGGGGCACCTCAAAAACCTGGGGTTGCACTCTGAAATGTTTTCTGACGGGGTAATTCCTTTAATAGAAAGCGGGGTAATCAACAACAGCCGCAAAAAAATAGTTCCGGGCTATTGCACTACAGGATTTTTATTAGGCACACGCAAGTTGTATGACTTTGTTGATGATAATCCGCTGGTGAAAGGATTGGAAATTGATTACGTAAATGACCCGCGCAACATAAGTCTTAATCCTAAGGTAACAGCCATTAACAGTGCCATTGAAATTGACCTTACAGGGCAGGTGTGTTCAGATTCCATAGGTACTTATCAGTATTCAGGTATTGGCGGGCAAAGGGATTTTATTCGCGGAGCTTCTCTTTCGAAAGGCGGTAAACCCATTATTGCTATTCCTTCAGTAACCAATAAAGGGATTTCACGCATTGTGCCTTTGCTCAAACAGGGTGCGGGGGTTGTAACCAGCCGCGGTGATATTCACTGGGTGGTTACCGAATACGGGAAAGTTAACCTCTACGGTTTAAATATGCAGCAACGGGCCAAGGCGCTGATTTCCATTGCACACCCCAACCACCGAGACCTGCTTGAAAAGGCACTATACGAGCGCGAACACAGGTAGGCTGTTTTAAAACCTGCACAAACTGCAAACAATCCTTGCCTTGCTGTGTCTTATTCGTAACCTTTGCAGCTATGATTACGGAGAAACAAGTACTTTTTGCCTTGAGCCATGTGCAGGAACCTGATTTGAAAAAAGATCTGGTTACACTCAACATGATCAAGGATATAAAAATTGAGGGGAACCACATTCAGTTTACTATTGTATTAACCACTCCGGCTTGTCCGCTTAAGGACAAAATGAAGGACGATTCCATTGCGGCTATTCATGCCCATGTATCAGCAGACGCTACTATTCAGGTAGACTTTACAGCCAACGTGAGCACCAACCGCAGCGACAAATTTGTGTTGCCGGGTGTGCGTAATATCATCGCGATTATGTCGGGCAAGGGTGGGGTAGGAAAATCTACGGTGGCTTCCAATCTGGCTATTGCACTGGCACAAACGGGTGCAAAGGTAGGTTTACTGGATGCTGATATTTACGGTCCTTCGCAAGCCGTCATGTTTGGTTTAGAGGGGCAGCAACCTTTTATGGAAGACGTGAACGGCAAATCGTTTATTGTTCCGTTAGAGAGTCATGGAGTAAAACTCATTTCCATAGCCTTTTTGTTGCGTCCTGATCAGGCAGTGGCCTGGAGGGGGCCTATGGTTTCTTCAGCACTCAAACAATTTGTAAGTGAAGTGAGCTGGGGTGAGTTGGATTACCTCATTCTTGATATGCCTCCGGGTACAGGCGATATACACCTTACATTGCTGCAAACGGTTCCTTTAACGGGTGTGGTAATGGTTACTACACCGCAACAAGTGGCTTTGGCCGATGCACAAAAAGGGGCTTTGCTTTTAGGTATGATGCCTTCTAAAATTCCTATGCTGGGTGTGGTGGAAAATATGGCTTGGTTTACTCCGGCTGAATTGCCGAATAACCGTTACCCCATTTTTGGTAAAGGAGCAGGAGAGCAGTTGGCCAAACAATTTGGAGCACCCTTACTTGCACAAATTCCCTTGTACATGGAAATAATGGAAGGTGCCGATACGGGTAAACCTGCCGCCTTGCAACAAAATACGCCTTACGGAGAAATTTACACTCAACTGGCGCAAGCCGTAGCCCAACAAATAGCCATAAAAAATGCCAGCGCAAATGCAGCTTCCAACTAATTCTGCCCCGCTCAATACAGGTTCCTGCATTATCATTTCCCAAATGACAATTTTGCGGCTATATTTGCCCTTGCTTTAATCGCATGCCCAAAATGAACTCAGCTTTGCAGGAAAAAATTGAACAGGCCCTCAACACCATGCGCCCATACTTACAGGCCGATGGAGGTGATGTGGAGCTGGTGGAAGTAACCCCCGACATGGTGGTTAATCTTCGCCTTACAGGTGCTTGTAAAAGTTGCGAAATGAGCCACATGACCATGAAGGCAGGCATTGAAGAAGGTTTGCGCAAAGCCATTCCTGAGATTACAGGCGTAGTGGCGGTTTAATTTTATCTGGTAAGGTAAATCATTCCTTTTTTCTCAAAAGCTAATCTGGCTTTTCCTTTTGCCCGTACAATATAAAAATACACACCGTCAGGCGATGGTTTGTTTTGGTAGTTTCCGTCCCAACAAAAGTTTTTGTCTGCAGTTTTAAAAATTCGCTCTCCCCAGCGATTGTATATTTCAAGGTAAAACTCTTCTACTCCTACATTTTCAACACTCCAGCAATTGTTGAGCTGGTCTTTCGTAGGGTTGGGACTAAATGCATCAGGAATCCAAAGTTGTGGTATAAAAGGAATGCAAACCAAATTACTTTTTGCGTTGGCCGTGCTATTGTTTTGATGTGCTGTTACCCGGTAGCATTTTGCAATGTCAATAAGTGTGTCGCTGTAAAGCGAACTGTCTTCGAAAGCCAATGTGTTGATGAATGTAATATCAACAAAAGAATCAGGTCGTTGGTATTGTACGCTGTAATTTTCTACACCGCTGTTCCAAAACATATATGGGTTCCAGCTCAGTTGTACCTTACCACTATTATCAGGAACTGCTCTAAGTAAGATGTTGGATGAAACTGGAGACAGGTTGCTTTTTTGATTACATACATCGGTAGCTCTGATGGTGTAGGCATAAATAGTATTTGATGCCGAGGCGCGGTCAAGAAAAAATGTATCAGATAAAGTGCTTAATGTGCCATTGTTGCGAAGCAATTCATATGCTATGGCTCCTTTCAATGTATACCATTGAAGCAAGATGCTGTCATGTCCTGTTACGTTTATACTGTGCATAACAGGTGAGGTACTCAGGTTAAATCCCGGATAAACGGTAACGAAAGCGGAATCAGCAGTAATACAACCGTTGCTGCTTTTTAATTGTTGACGAAGTAGAAATGAGCCTGAATCAGCGAAGAATATGGCAAGTGGGGTATTGGAAGTATACTTGTATGAAGTATCCCATCCCGTTGTACTTTGGTAGAAAACTGAATCAATGTTGTTGGAGTTGTATTGCAGCTGTACAAGTATGTTGATTGGGGCGCAATGTTTATCGTTTGGTAAAAGTATGCCGGGTTTTGCAGCGTCAATTACTTCAATTGCTTGAGAGCGAATGAGTGTATCGGTACAATAGCCGTTGGAATAAATGAGTGTAATATTAAACAAGCCTGTTTGGGTATAACTATGCTTAGGGTTTTTTAACGTATCGGTAGTGCCATCGCCAAAGTTCCAGTAATAACTTGGCCCGGTGAGCGGGTTATGGTAGGCTGTAAATGAGGTGTCAGTAAACTCTACTTGGGTATAACGGCAGGCTTGAGTGCCGGTAGTAGTAAAGCCAGCCAGCACATCAGGACCTATATCAATGCTATCGCTATACCATTGCACATACCCGCTGGGGCGTGTGCCTTTAAGTTTTACGAGATACTTGCCCGGTTGAGTATAAGTATGTGATACTACAGCGTTGTTACTAAGTAAACTATCTCCATCGCCAAAGTACCATTGGTACATACTGAATATACTATCGCTAATGTTACGGAATACTGCTTTTTTACAACTTACTTCAGATGAGAAATGCACAAAACCATCGTGAAGCATGAAGGGGAAGCTACAATAGGATGTTATATGGTTAGTAAGGGAATCATTTGCACCGCATGCGTTCCCTATTATATCAGGAAAGTTAATAACACCAGTTATCCCGTAGTTTGGACTGATAGAAGACCTTTTACTTTCGAAATAGATTTTTCTGTTATTGGCTAAACATATACCCGGACAACTGCTTAAGTTTATGTACCTGAAACGTGGCATCAATAGATTTTGTGTAATTTTAAAGCGGTCAGCCCACAAATTGTTGGATGTTTTTGGGTAGAATTGAAATACATCAAGATAAAATGAATCTGCAGGGTTAAATTTTAGCGGGGTGAAACCTATAACATAGGCTATTGAATCATTTGGTGAAAATACAGCATCAGTAAACAGGTAGCTGCCTGTTTTGCTCATATCAGCACTGTAAATGAGCATCTGATTACTAAATTTGCCTGTTGTTAAATTAAAGTTGTATTTAAACAAAAATGCACTGTCAACTTTTCCATAGGTACTCTTACAGGAAGTAGAAAGAAATACGTCTCCTTTGTTATTCGATTTCAAATTAATGTTAGAAGCATATTGAAATCCATTATCAAATAATATATCCGAACGTTCAGGTGCAAATGTTTTTACCGGAGTGCCAAAGCCTGTTGAAGAAAGAGGAATGGCAATTAATGTATCTAAATGCCGGCTGATTACCCAATAATTTGCACCATTTCTTACAGCAGTTACACCCTGTGCAGGGCCTTTAATTAACACTTCTTGTTTAATCACTTTACCTACACCTCCATTCAAATTCATATCTACAGAATAGGCTCTTAGCCCTTTGTCAGGGGTGAATGCCCTGCTTAAATATGGGGTTTCATCTGAAAGCACAAACACATACTGATTGAGTAGTCCTGTTAGCGGTAGAATAATACTAAGTTGGTTCTTTGTAAATCTTGCAGTTTGATAGTAATTTATACTAAGTAATCCACCTTCCACTACACTGCTGAAGTCGTCTGAGAAATCTTTTTTTATGCGCTCAGCATTACCAACTAACTTCAATTGATTAGTGCTGTCGCAAATATAAGATTGATAAAACGTACTTCCTGATATACTAAGATAAGAATAGTTTGGCGGTTCGGTTATGGTGTTATAATGTCTTATAAGATTATTGTAATACTGACAGGAGGCATTTAAATGCACAGCGAGTAATAGGAATACCGTTATTAAGTATTTACGCGAGACCATCTGAGTATTTCACATGTGAATAATAATGTTGGGCAAAACTACTTAATACAAACCCCAAAAACATGGCTAAGCTAACAGAACAATATTTGCAGATAAATACTTTCACTTTTAATGTTTGATTGATGTCATTTTGAATTCACTCGAAAATGAATTGTGAAAATAAGTATAAATCCTGATTTATTTTAAGTATTTTTAAAAATCTAATATTCATCAGATTCGTATGGTTAAAGTTCTAATCAGGCATCGTAGTAGCGGTATAGTTCTTTCTTCACCTCAACGCTGCAATTCATCCTGTTCAGTCTACGGTTCATCACCTTTCGTTTTTTACTGTTTGCCGCATAGTTCACTTTTGTGTTTAAATAAATAAAGCACAAATGAAACTGCAACTCGTTTTTATCTTATCGTTTTTTACTACCTGTGTGCTGGCTCTGGCACCTGTTGTTACTCCCGTTACTCTTACGCAAACTGTGAGAGGTGTGTTGCTCGACAGGGACAGCCGCTCTCCGTTAGTGGGGGCCACCGTACAAATTCTCAAAACTACTCCGCTTAAAGTAACAGTAACCGATGTGGATGGTAAGTTCCGCATAACAGATGTGCCGGTGGGGCGTCAAACAATCAAAATTACGTATTTGGGTTACAATGAACTGGTGTTGAATGATGTGATTGTGAACTCAGGCAAAGAAGTGGTGCTCAACCTGGAGATGCAGGAAACGGTTGTTTCAGCTAAAGAGGTAGTGATTAAGGGCGACCGTAAAAATGCCACCAACAATGAACTTATTTCCGTAAGCGGGCGCAATTTTACCATTGATCAAACGCAACGTTATGCAGGTAGCTTGGGCGACCCCAGCCGAATGGCTTCTAACTTTGCCGGTGTGGCCGGTGGTGGAAGCGACCAACGTAATGACATTGTTATTCGTGGTAACTCGCCCCTGGGTTTATTGTGGCGGATGGAAGGGGCGGATATTCCTAACCCGAATCACTTCAGCAGTCAGGGAGCCAATGGCGGGCCGGTGAGTATTCTGAACAATAATGTGCTGGCCAATTCTGATTTTATTACCGGAGCTTTTCCTTCCATGTACGGTAATGCCAACTCAGGCGTGTTTGATTTAAAAATGCGCAACGGTAACAATGAAAAGCACGAGTATACGGGACAGATAGGTTTTGCCGGTGTTGAACTGATGGCTGAAGGGCCGATTAACAAAGCCAAAGGCTCATCGTTTTTACTTAGTTACCGTTATTCTACTCTGGCTGCTTTTGATGCCATCGGCTTATCTTTTGGTGATGCCGGTGTCCCTAAATACCAGGATTTGTCTTTTAAACTCAATTTCCCGAACACCAAAGCCGGTGCCTTTAGTGTATTTGGTATTGGAGGTTTTAGTAGTACGCAGTTACTGGATAGTAAGAAAAAAGGTGAAGAACTGGCTGAAGAAGGCTATCCAATCGATATAGATTTTTCGAGCCGTATGGGCGTGGCAGGTGTTACCCATACCTACATGCTGGATAAATCATCCTATATAAAAACAGTCATCACTGCTTCAGGTGAGGCCAATGATGTAGATGTGGATTCACTTAATTATTACAACAACTACAGTAAATTTCCTATTCAGTTCAGGCGTACGGCTACAACACGTCAAAGCTTGCACAGTTTTTACAATAAAAAAATAAGTGCCCGCCACTCGTTCAGGGTCGGAGTTATTGCCACCGCTATTCAACTGAATATGCAAGACACGACCTACGACAATGAGCTGAAAATGTACCGCACCAATTATGATATAGAAGAGTCAACCGGAATAATGCAGGCTTATGCCAACTGGAATTACCGTATCAGTGAGCAGTTGAGTACCAATGTGGGTGTTCACTACAATCAGTTTTTGCTCAACAACACATCAGCTGTTGAACCCCGTGCAGGTGTTAAATGGAACGTGAACAACAAACAGAGTTTTAATCTGGGTTTTGGTATGCACAGCCAGATTCAACCGTTACCTGTTTACTTCCAACGCTCACTTGTTGATACCGCTGCCAAAACGTATGTGTTAACCAACAAAGATTTAAAAATGAGCAACAGTTACCACTACATTTTAGGATACGAAAGGCAGTTGGGTGAAAACTTGTTTTTAAAGAGTGAGGTCTATTATCAGCACATTACCAAGCAAGCGGTAGAGCGTAATCCTTCGTATTTCTCTGTGGCTAATTTTGGTGCCGATTTCGTTTTTCCTGAAGCAGACAGTTTAGTAAACAAAGGCAAAGGCCGCAACTATGGTTTGGAACTTACTTTGGAGCGGTACTTCTCGGGCAGTTATTATTTTCTGGTTACAGCCTCCTTGTTTCAGAGCGAATACAAAGGCAGTGATAACAAATGGAGAAGTACAGCCTTTAACAGCAATTATGTATTTAATGCACTGGCAGGTAAAGAATGGAAGTTTAAAGACGGTAAAAATATTCTTGCACTCAGTTTAAAAGTGACCAATGCGGGCGGAAAAAGATATGTACCGGTTGATCAAGTAAAATCAGCACAAAACCGTCAGACGGAGTACGATGAAGCCAATGCTTACAAAGACAGGTTCGAAGATTATTTCAGAACCGATATTCGCATCAGCTACAAGAAAAACGGAAAACGTATCACCCAAGAGTGGGCACTTGATGTGCAGAATGTTTTTAATACTCAAAACGTGCTTACACAGCAGTACAATCCACGTACCGGCAAAATGGAAAAAGAATACCAGATTGGAATTTTCCCTGTACCTTTATATCGCATTTACTTTTAATGAAAAAATTCAGCGAACGATTCAATGGTCCTAAAATGGTCAGGCGCCACATCATTATTATGGCGCTGGCCTTTTTCTTTGGCGGAATGAATGACCACATCAACTGGCTCATTGACCACAGTTATTCTTTCAATACAGATTACCTGCCACATATTCTTTTTAACTTTTTTTACATTTCATTGATATGGAATGGCAATGAGTTGCTGATGTCGGTGGTAGATCGTTACCTCGATTGGCATTCACACACGCGGGCTAAAATTGTTGTGTCGGCAGCTATTGCTTTAGTATTACCTGTACTTATTCACTTCTCGTTTAATCTGGGGCTTCACCCTGTTTTTTTCGGGCGGCCATGCGACTTAGGCGCAAAAGAAAATTACATGTCGTTGATTATTGCCATTGTAGTTACACTTTTGGTCAATTGTATTTATGTAGCCAGTGAATTTTTTGAGTACTGGAAAAAGTCACTTACAGAGAAAGAAGAATTCAAACGTACCAGCATCACCGCTGAATTTGAAACACTCAAAAATCAGGTGAATCCTCACTTTTTATTCAACAGTTTAAATACACTCACTTCCCTTATAGAAGAAGACACCAAAAAGGCTACTGATTTTGTGGAGCAGTTGGCTCACGTGTACCGCTACGTTTTACTTAACCGCGATAACGAAACTGTTTCGCTTAAAGAGGAACTGGAGTTTACCCGTTCATTTATTTACCTGAATCAAATGCGTTTTGGAGATAACCTGCAATCGGACATACGTGTGCCGGAAGTTTTTCAATCGCTTCACTTGCCAACTCTCTCTTTGCAGATGCTGGTAGAGAATGCGGTGAAGCATAACATTATTTCCAAAGACAAACCTCTTAAAGTAACTGTTCAAATGAATGAAGCGTCACAATTGTGTATATCCAATAACCTGCAACGCAAACCATCACCTGTGGCAGGTAGTAAGATAGGTTTAACCAATATCATGAGTCGGTACGGTTTTTATACTGATGAAGAGGTGGTAGTAACTGATGACGGGAAAATATTCTGTGTGTGTTTACCGCTACTTGATTCTAAAAAAATAATTTAAGCACAACATGAAGGTACTTATTATAGAAGACGAAGCCCCTGCACAACGCAGACTGCAAAAGCTATTGCAGCAGGCCCGTCCTGATATTCATATTCAGGGAATAGCTGACAGCATAGAGTCGGCTGTCAAATTAATTCAACAAACCACTGAAATTGATTTACTGTTCATGGACATTGAACTGGCAGATGGAAAAAGTTTTACCATTTTTGAGCAAGTAAATGTTGTGCAACCTGTAATTTTCACCACCGCCTACGATGAATATGCTATACAAGCCTTTAAAGTAAACAGTGTAGATTATTTGCTTAAACCCATTAATCCGGATGAACTGGAAAAGGCACTGAAAAAATTTGAAGCAATCCACCTGCAAAAAGAACAACAGTTGCCCGATTTAGCCAAGTTGCTGCACCAGCTTAAGCCCAGCCAAAAGCAACACCGCAATCGGTTTTTGGTGAAAACAGGTACACGACTTATTTCGCTTGCTGTAGAAGAAGTGGCTTACTTTATGGCACACGAAAAACTGGTGTTTGCTGTAAAATGGGATGGCGCAAAACACATCATGGATTATACGCTGGACGAATTGGAGCAAATGTTGGATGAGCAACAATTTTTCAGAGCCAACCGACAGTTTATTGTACACATTAAAGCGGTACAAAGTATGAGTTCATCAGTAAACGGGAAGTTGAAACTTAATCTTTTACCGGCTCCGTTTACACATGAAGAAATTTCTGTAAGCAGAGACAAAGCACAGGATTTCAAAGATTGGTTAGACTACTGATGAGTGCGTGTTCAATAATTATTTGTTAACTTTCTGCTTTATAAAGGCTTGCTTTTAGATAGTAATGATGTACAGTTTTTGAACACTACCTTTATCTTTGCTATTACATGATACGGTTATGAAAAAAACTCACATATACTCCTTGTTGTTATTAATCAGTTCGGCTTTCTCGACTGTTTTTGCTCAATCGGGCCTGCGCTATGAATACAAAATCACGGGCACAAGTCCGCAAGGTTCAGTTACGGGCAACATGGAGTTCATGCTGCTCAGCGGCAATACCCGCATGGAAATGCGCATGAGTGTTCCCGGTGTACCGGTCATAAACATGGTGATGCTTACTCTGCAGCAAAAGAACGGATTTAGTTACGAGATAATGGATGCCGCTAAAGCATATGTGGAACACAATACCACCGGCACCTCATCAGTGTATGAAGTAATACAGGTGGCAGGAGCTGATAAGGTAGGAGTGTTCAATGCCACCAAAGTGAAAATTAAAATTGACGGAGAAGAGCAATGGATGTGGGTTTCCAAAGATGTTACCGGTTACAGTATGTTTGCCTCTATGCGAAACAAGGAGTGGGATATGGATGCTTTGTTTAAAGCGTTAAAATCAAAAGGTGTGGAAGGTTTTCCGGTTAAAATGCAGCAAACCGAAGAAGGTTTTACTACTTCGATAGAAATGGTTAAAGCTGAGCAAAAGCCATTGGATGCAAAACTGTTCATTATCCCGGCCGATTACAAAAAACAAGCTGCTTTAAGCCCGGGTATACAGGGAATGCCTCAGATTGACCCCGCAAAACTGATGCAGATGAGTGAGGAGGAACGGGAGAAGTTTTTGCAGGAAATCAAGAAGCAGCATGGAATAAAAGACGAAGAATAGTAAGGACTGTTTTCTATTACAGTAGTGATTAACTACCCGATTCTGCCTTTTTAGACAAAATTCAATAGCTTCGCAGCAAAATAGAAGTTATGAAATTAGTTACATACCAACAGGGTGAAAAAGCGCAATTGGGCATTTTGATTAACGATGCGATATACAACTTGCATGAGTTAGATGCCTCTTTGCCTGATAACATGAAAGATTTTTTATGGGCAGGTGAAGAGGCCATGAATAAAGCCAAATCAATTGATGCCGACTTAAAATCAGGCAATAAAAAAGCAACTGCAATAGCTGTTTCATCCGTAAAACTGTTGGCTCCCGTGCCGCAGCCTACCTCTTGTCGTGATGGTTATGCCTTTCGTCAACACGTGGCAGCAGCGCGCAGAAACCGTAAGGTGCCCATGATTGAGGAGTTTGACCAGTATCCTATTTTCTATTTCACTAACCACAATGCCGTGCAAGGGCCGGGAGAGGTAGTGTGTATGCCCGATCATTTTGAAAAACTTGACTTCGAACTGGAAGGTGCAGTTGTTATTGGTAAAAAGGGGCGCAACATTAAAGCCGCTGAAGCCGATAGTTACATTGCAGGCTACATGATTATGAACGACATGAGCGCCCGCACGTTACAAATGGAGGAAATGCTGCTTAATCTGGGTCCGGCTAAGGGAAAAGATTTTTCAACGGTAATCGGTCCGTACATGATTACGCCTGATGAGTTGGAAAGTTACCGTATTCCCGCTAAACCCAACCATACCGGAAATAACTACAACATGAAAATGAAGTGTTGGGTAAATGATAAACTGGTTTCGGAGGGTAATATGGGCGACATGGATTGGACCTTTGCTGAGATAGTAGAGCGTTGTGCTTACGGAGTTGATATTTTGCCGGGTGACGTGATAGGTTCAGGTACGGTAGGTACAGGATGCTTTCTCGAATTGAACGGCACAGGTTTGCTTAACGACCCTGAGAATTTTAAGCCACAATGGTTACAAGAAGGAGATGTGGTGAAAATGGAGATTGACGGACTCGGTACTTTAGTGAATACCATTCGTAAAGAGAATACAGACTTCTCTCTGTTGGCTATGAAGAAGAAATAAATACTGGTTTATATAAAATAAATAAGGCGGCACATGTGCCGCCTTATTTATTTTATAAGCAGGTGAAAAAGAACTTAGTTCACCATAAATCTTTCGCTGCGGGTCCAGTTGTTACCTTCCATCTGAATGATGTACATGCCTTTGTCCATGTTGGCAGCATCAAAGTTAACGGTGTTAAAGCCAGGTTGTAACTTATCAGCAGCAACTGTTTTAACCAGTTGTCCCATCATGTTGTATACATTTACTTTTACATCGCTGGCATTGTCTAATCTGAATGCGATGTTAGTAGTACCGTTACTTGGGTTAGGGAATACGCCAAAAGCTCCGTCATTGTCTTTGTTCTCTTCTACTGAAAGAAT
>JAGPCK010000126.1 GCA_018058135.1 Bacteroidia bacterium
CGTACACTTGCGGATTGTACAAAGGCATTGTCAACTGAATATTTGCATTGATGTTGTGAGGCACACCAAATTGTATTTCTCTAAAGTCACCTGCTGGCGCTGTCGGAATAAATGTTGACAAAGGCATTAACTGGTAAGGCAAATTCGTAAAATACTTGTACTCTGTCATGACAGCTACCTTTGGAAGTAAATTGGCTTTGGCCTCTTTCTCTTTGTGCTCACTTATCACCATGTTGTTTCTGCTCATTTGCAGATTCTTATTGTACACCTGTGCTGTGTCAATACATTGTTGCAGCGTCCAGACTTGAGCCTGAATGGTATAAACGCCTGCTAACAAGAATAGCAGCAACAACGCCGGTATGTGAATGCTCACTAACTTCATTGGTCAAATTTTTTTCTACTTCATGAGTAATAAATCGCTTTCCATTGCTCCTTCACTACCTGTTTTACCTTTGGTTCAACGTGTACATATTCACCTGGCATACGTGCTTCATTTATACCCTCTTCATTGGAAGAAGGTATTAAATATGATGAATGAAGCTTGAATGTTTTCAAATAGTCTTGACGCTTCGATTTCGTCTTGAGCCTTTGAGAGGTCATTGACGGTATCGATGTAGGGCAATAGCCACTTATGCAGTTCATCGTGGGCTTTGCCCTTCATGGTGCAATTAGACGTTAGCAATTCAATATTGGATTGTAAAATTCCCGCAAATGATTTGAAGTCTTTATGCTCAACCTTAGTAAAGGAAAGAACATCGTTTTCCATATTTCGAATATGTGTCAGCATATGGGCATCCACAGTCCATTTGACGCCATTGTTAAGTTCAATGGCTGCACTTTCATCATCGTGCTGATGTTCATCTTGTGTTGCGGCCTCCGCCTTTTCATTTGACTTTTCGTTCGTCGTGTTGGTACAACTTAAAAGGAACAAACTGATGACAGTGAGTAAGCATGTTAACTTTTTCATATTTTCTTTTTTGTGATTGTGAAAAAAGCAAGGATTGTAAATACAAGCGTGACAGCGATTCTAAAAAGCATTGCGCTGATTGTCTTCGCTTCGTGCATACCGCCTGCACTTACGTGAATCATAAGCCCGATAAAAGCGGCTATCAGTATGGTTGTTGAAATGCCCAGGAGTGTAGCCGTCCACTTCCTACCCTTACTAAACCCATACGCTGCGACCAGGTAAAGCAGGCTACTGATGAAATTAGACCAAACAACAAACAAAACATAATTGCCTTCCTTCGCCCGAATGCCAAATAGATCAAAAATGACTGATGTGCTTAAGAAAAGCGTCAGCAAGCCAAACCCGACTAACAATGTGGCGAATACATATGGCAGCATTTTTTTCACTTCGATGTAGTTTTGATGAGAGTTAAAACCGATTGTATCATTCTTTCTCCATTGCTACTTATGTCAAATTGAAAGTTTGCGACTCTCCATTTAAACATCTGTAACCGGAACGTGCCCATCACGATATGCATTAACTCATCTGATGCTATTGAATTGGTAAATACGTTCTTCTGTTGTCCTTCCAGAATAATGGGCATTAAGTGTTTTAGTTTTACCCCCATAATCTTCAATATGGTCTCGTTGATGCGTTGGCTTTCTTCCATGAGTCCATCCGAAAAGACCGCAACGACAAAGTGAGGGTTCTTTTTAAAGAAGGCAAACTGATTTTGAAACAGCGTTGTGAATTTTTCTTCGGGTGATTGCTTGCTGGAAATGGCATGCGTATAGCGATCATCCATACTCTTAGCCAGATATTCGAGTAAGGCAATAATTATTTCCTCCTTACTGGTAAAGTGCCTGTAGATGGCACTTTCAGAAAATTTCATTTCCCTGGCAAGGTTCTTTATGGTTAAACCACTTATGCCCGAGGCCGTCAGTATTTTTCCTGCCGCTTCGATAATTTCAAGTTGTCTATCAGAAATGGTTGTTGTCATTATGTGTTTATATTTTTCATTTTAAAAAAAGCAAATCCCAGCCAAATCACAGAAGCGGTCATCGCCATGGCTCCGATTAATACTAAAGCAGGAGGCAAACCAAAATACACCTCAGAGAGTATACCTATGGGCATTAACAATCCTATCAGCGCCAACCAGGATATGGTTTTTACGTTTTGAAGCTTACCTCTGAAATGCAGCAGCAAATAACCAATCAGGATATTTAAGAATGCGAACAAGTTTCCATGCACATGCGCCAGTCTGGTTTCAAAGTGTTTACCGATACTGTAGGCGTTTGCCCACTCTTCTTTACCCGGCGCAAAGTCACGCAAATAGATTAACAGGAAACCGTACAGCATAAAAAAACCCATGGTCAAAAAGCCTATTGCGATGTTGTTTTTGCCGTTCATTTTGATTGGATTTATAAGGTAAGTGAGTATTCACTCACAAAGATAGGTGGATTGTATTGACTCTTGCAAGTTTATTTTTGAAGAACCTCCAGAATTATGAGCAAAGGGCTGAACCCCTTTGCTACAAACCGCCCCTTCAGGGCTTAAAGAAAATAACGTAATTCCAAAATCCCTGAAAGGGCGCACGATTAGGAAAGGGGTTTAGCCCTTTTCCAGGAAGGTCAGACAGTATAAGAGAGGATCATATCTGTGTAATTTTTTTCAAAATACATCTGCGGCATCCTTGTGCTGAGCG
>JAGPCK010000080.1 GCA_018058135.1 Bacteroidia bacterium
AAGGAGATGTAAAACATCAGAGCCCCTAAGGCTGATAAAATAATTCGTTTACTCATACGTGTTTGCTTTCTTGTAACAAATAACAAACCTAACGGATTATCGGCAAATTTCAGCGGTAGGCTGTGCAGTTTTCAATAACCGAAAGTCTACTGGGGTAATACATCTTTATAAGTAGATAAAATTCTTTGCGCCTTTCCTATATAGCAGTTAAACTTGTGCATGCAATACAATCAGGTAACAGCAGAACTTCTGCAACAGTTTTGTCAGATTACGGGCGAGCAGTTTGTGTTAACCGGCAAAGAGTCGACTGTTACATATGCCCGCGATTATACCGAAGATCTGGTGTATTACCCTGATGTAGTAATAAAGCCAGGCACAACAGCAGAAGTAGCTGCGGTAGTGAGGCTGTGCGCTGCTGCCAATATTCCCGTTACGCCCCGCGGTGCCGGAACAGGATTAAGCGGAGGTGCACTACCTGTTAATGGTGGCGTGGTACTTTCGCTGGAAAGATTGAACCGGATTATTGAAATTGATGAACGTAATTTTCAGGTAACAACAGAGCCCGGAGTGGTTAATGAAGCCTTGCAAAATGCAGTGAAAGAAAAAGGACTGTTTTATCCTCCTGATCCGGCAAGTAAAGGAAGTTGTTTTTTGGGCGGTAATATTGCGCATGCCAGTGGTGGCCCAAGAGCTTTAAAGTATGGCACCACCCGCGATTATGTATTAAATCTTGAAGTGGTTTTACCTTCAGGTGATGTGATATGGACCGGAGCGAATACCTTAAAATATTCAACAGGATATAACCTTACCCATTTAATGATTGGCAGTGAAGGGACACTAGGTATTGTTACTAAGATAGTTTTAAAATTGATTCCGCATCCTCAACACACATTGTTGATGTTGGCTCCTTTTGCTTCTCCGGAGAAAGCATGTGAGGCGGTTAACGGAATTTTTTTAGCCGGTTGCCACCCCAGTGCTTGTGAGTTTGTGGAGCCGGAAGGGTTCCGACTTTCAGCAGCTATGTTGGATATGAATTTTGTTGTAGAAGATGGGGTAGAAGCCTACCTGCTTTTAGAAGTGGATGGCAATGATACGGAGGCCATGATGCTGGAGTGCGAGGCTATCAGTGACGTATTGTATGCACATGAAAGCGGAGAGGTGCTTTTCGCTCAAACAGCTGATGAAAAAGAATATTTCTGGAAACTGCGCAGAAGCATAGGAGAGGCTACCAAGCACAACAATACATATAAAGAGGAAGATACCGTTGTGCCACGTGCAGAGCTACCTGAATTGTTCAGGGGAGTAAAAGCCATTGGTCAACGTTACGGTTTCAGAACGGTATGTTACGGACATGCCGGTGACGGAAATTTACACGTAAATATTTTAAAAGATGATTTAACGGAAGAATTCTGGAATAAAGAAATACATCTGGCCATTATTGAAATATTTCAATTGTGCAAACAACTGAAAGGAACCATTAGCGGAGAACACGGAATAGGTTTGGTGCAAAAGCCATACATGAGTGTGGTAATGCCCGAGATACAACTGGAATTGATGCGCAGAATCAAGGCAGCATTTGACCCGAAAGGAATTCTGAATCCGGGTAAAATATTTTAAAAACATAAGCATAAAAAAACGCCCGTTGAAATTCAACGGGCGTTTTTTTATGTATCAATTATACAGATTACTGTACAATCATTTTACGGGTTTCTTTGAATGAACCGGCTTCAACAGTGTAGAAATATACACCTGAAGACAATCCGTTGGCGTTAATGGTAAAGTCGAAAATGCCTTTTTCCATTTGAGCTTCTTCGCTGTAAACAACCTGTCCTAATAAGTTAGCAACAGATACTTTTACGTTAGCATTTTTTGCCAGATTAATAGCAATAGATGTTTCTCCGGTAAAAGGATTAGGGAAGTTTTGAGATACAGAGAAAAGATTGTTTTGTATTTCTTTTACACCTACACCTGAACCTGAACCAATAGTGTTGGCTAAGATTTGAGAAACAGGAATAGCAGCGTAATAGATGGTATTGTCAGCAGCAGGATCTTCATTCTGTAATTCAGTTCCTGGGCTGTCATCAATCTGCCACATCATGTGAACATGGGTGTCAACACGTTTAGCTACACAACCGAATACGTCTTCTTTGTTGATGTTATTGGTAACGTTTTGCGGAGCAGCCCAAGTAGCACCACCGTCAGTTGAATAAACGATGTAGATATCGCGGAAGTTTTCGTTATCCAGACTTAATTGCTCTTCTACAGGAGCTGAGTAAATAACATACAGGTTATTGTTAGCATCAACACCGGCACTTGGCATGGTAACCAAAGAGGTATTTCCGTAGCGGGCAGCACTGGTAAATGTTCCGCTCACTCTGGCTTGCCAGGTAGCAGGTTCAATATCCAAAGTGTTGTTAGCATTCATATCCAATATAAATCCGATAGTATCAGACATCATGGTAGCTTCATTCCAGTGCATCAGGAAAATAGAAGCAGGAGTGAAGAAGGCAGAATCTGTAGAGGCATTTCTTTGTGTAACAGCAGAAAGTCCCCAGAAAGCATGCACTTTACCATTGTTATCAATCACCACTTCCATTGAACCGTCATTTGTTCTGCGGTTTTCTCCGATTACTTTATTGTTTGCATAAGGAGCAAAATCAATAGAATCAACGAATACGCGGGTGAAATTGCTTCCGTTGTCGGTAGATTTCCAAAGCATAACATGCTCGCCCAAACCACCGGTAACAATGGCTACAATAGAGTCTTTTACGTCAATGGCGTAACTATCTCCTCCGCCTTCAAACATAATGCTGTTGTCGTAACCAGGTAACACTTGGTTTTTGATTGGCCAGGTAAGACCACCGTCTAATGAGCGGCTGTACACCATAGGGTCACGTACTCCGTTTTTAACCACAGTGAACGGGTTATCAGAACTGGAGTCTGAATAGTTGGCGATGATGTGAATAGTGTTTCCGTTATTGGCTACACGGCCCCAGATAGGACGGCTTGTGGCATTGTCTGTAATAACCGGTCCTGTAGTAGTCCATGTATTACCACCTATTGAACCGTTTTTAGAGAAGAAAAGACCACCTGTTGCAGCGCTGTGTGCAAAAACGTATTCTTCATTGCCAATAACTCCGATAGAAGGCCAGCCGGAACGTTTAGATGTTCCTGCACCACCTTCAATTCTGGTGGTAACAGCAGCAGGAGAAGTAGTCCAGTTGGTTCCGTTAAAATGGTTGTAACCGGTACCACGATCGTCCCATGCACTTCCTAAGCGGGATAAGGTCCATGTAGCAGATACTTTACCTCCTGTGTTCAGGATGATTCTTCTGCCTATTGATGCATTTGTTCCCAAATCATACGTGGTTGAACCAATCCATACAAAGGGGTAATTGGCCACATTGGGTGAGTTAACCATATTACCGCTTGCAGGTAATACGTTTTTTTGTTTGCTAGCCGGGGCTTTGCTGTCAGTAACAGTCTGTGCCGATTTTACCAATGGGGCCTGAGTTGCAGGGCCTGTTGGCGGGCTTTTTACAATCTTTACATTTTGTGCACCTACAATAAAAGGCACACTTACTAATCCTAGTAGTAATAATTTTTTCATCAGCGTTATTGTTAATTTATTATATATATTAAATTCAGGTAAATGCAATTTTACAAATAAAACCTGTATTAAGGAATAATTATTTTTCCTGAACTATCAGATAAATAATCTCCTGAAGTAGTTGCTTGTCATCAGCACTATTATTGTTAATTCCTTTACTTTTAAGGTCGTATGTCTTTAAAACATGAAATACCTGATTTAGTTTAGCCGGGCTGAAGTTTTTTAGTGCATTCAGGTAGTCATCAACAAAGAAGTAGTTGACGCCTAGTGCTTTCATTAAGTTGTTTTTTGATTTATCAGCTAAATGGTGGGCTACGTACAGTTTGGAAAAAAAACTGTACAGGTTCGATAGAAAAGGAATTAACGAGAAATCTTTAGAACGTGTAATGTACTCGGCAATCTGATAAGCCTTAAAGCTGTTTCGTTGACCAATAGCGCTTTGTAACTCGAAAATATTGAATTCTTTACTAATGCCCACATTTTGCTCAATTTCCTGTAAAGAAATTTCCTTTTGTGTATCTGTTTTGTTGATGAGAATTTTGTCGAGCTCACTGGTTATACGGGCTAAGTCGTTACCAATGTATTCACTGAGCATCACACACGCTTTCTCATTTATTTTGAGATTCTTCTTTTTGAGATATCCCACAATCCAGGTGGGTACCTGATTGGAATAGAGCTTGGTGGATTCAAATACGGTGCATTTTTTTAATGCGGTATACGCTTTAGTTCTTTTATCAAATTTTTTGTTTTTGTAGCAAATAACCAGAATGGTAGAGGACAAGGGTTGTTGAAAGTAAGGAACCAGCGCATCGTAATTTTTTATTTCCTGTGCTTCTTTAACAATAATAACCTGATAAGGGGCCATCATGGGAAAACGCCTTGCGGCATTTGCAATCTGACCGGCATCAGTGTCTTTGCCGTAACATACCGTTTGGTTAAACCCGCGCTCGGCTTCTGAGAGCACCTCATTTTCGAAAATATGCGTGAGTTGGTCAATGAAATAAGGCTCATCTCCATGCAGAAAGTAAACGGGTGAGTATTTGCCCTGCGCAACTGCTTTGCTTATTTCTTCAAAATCTTTTAGGGTATCCGCTGCCATTCGTATTAATTTGCCTGTGTATAATGATGCCTCAGTTACAATTTCCGGAAGCACACTTTTCCTTTCAACAGGAAGGGCAAAGAAAATTAATTTATGATATAATCAGAAAAAAATATGTTGTACTTACACCCGAGGAGTGGGTGAGGCAGCATGTTATCCACTACCTGAGCAGTATACAATACCCGTTAGGCCTTATTGCTGTTGAGCGGGCACTGAAAGTGAATAAGCTCACCAAACGTACAGATATTGTTGTATACAATAAAAAAGGTACTCCGGCTTTAATAGTGGAATGCAAATCGGCCGATGTGGAAGTGAATCAGGCGGTATTTGATCAGATTGCCCGTTACAATATGCCGCTGAAAGTTAAATGGCTGATGGTAACCAACGGTTTGATGCACTATATCTGTGAAATGGATTATGAAAAAAGGAGTTATGCTTTTGTGAACAGTTTGCCTGATGCGCAACTGTTACTTACATCATAATGCCGGCAATGGTTGCTGAGAGATAAGAGGCCAGTGTGCCGCAGATGAGCGCTCTGAAACCTAAACGAGCCAAATCGCTTCTTCGTTCCGGAGCCAATTCACCAATACCACCTACCTGTATGGCAATGGAACTGAAATTGGCAAAACCGCAAAGTGCGAAACTGATAATCACGATAGTTTTAGGGTGCAGAGTTTGGCCGGCTATCATGGGTGAAAGTTGCGAGTAAGCAACAAATTCATTGATTACCATTTTGGTTCCCATCAAACCACCTGCTGTTAAAATATCCTGAGAGGGAATACCCATGGCCCAGGCAAAAATTGAAAACACACCGCCAAAGATTGTATTCAGGCTGATGTTACGTAAGTCAAATCCGAATACATCTGTAAGGCCAATGGCGTACAATCCACTGCCCATTTTACCCAATAGTAGGTTGGCTAATGCAATAAGGGCAATAAACCCGATGAGCATAGCAATTACATTAAGCGATACCTTTAGTCCGTCACCTGCACCATGTGAAATAGCATCAAGCAAATTGGCATGCGATTTTTTGACTTCTAATTTTACAGAACCTTTAGTTGCAGATTCCTCCGTTTCGGGCCACACTATTTTAGCTATAACCAATGCCCCGGGAGCAGCCATAATGCTGGCCGCAAGCAGGTAAGGCGCAGGTATACCCATAGAAATATAAACAGCCATTACACCACCTGCAATACAAGCCATACTGCCACTCATACTGGCCAGTAGTTCGCTCATGGTCATGCTGGATAGGTAAGGTTTAATCATAATCTGTGCTTCTACCTGACCCACAAATGCACTGGCCACATTAGATAAAGATTCACTGCCGCTTACGCGCATTAACGCATGAACTATACGGGCAAAAAAGGAAACAATAATCTGCATAAGCCCGATGTGATAAGCAATGTTAACCAACACCGCTACAAAAATGATGGCCGGCATTATTTTGAACATAAACAGAAAACTGTACTGGTCACCGAAAATAGGTTTTAGTAATTCAGGTTTCATTAATCCGCCAAATACAAACTCGCCTCCCTGGTCAGCCAAATGGAGTAAGCGTTCAATGTTGTGGCCCACCCAGGCAAATACGGAGGCACCTATTTCTGTTTTGAGAATAAAAAGGGCAAGTACTATTTGAGTTAATAAACCGCTGATTACGGTGCGGTAGTTAATGGCTTTTCTGTTGTTGGATAATAGAAAGGCTAATCCAAGGATAAGCACTATACCAATAACCCCGGTAAACCTTTCCATATGTCAGATTTTTATTTACGTTTATTAATTTCGTCTCTTATCAGCGCGGCTTTATGGTAATCCTCAATGCGAATGGCTTCATCCAGCAGACTGTAGAGTTGTTCTATCGTCATGGAGGTTAAGTTGGCATTGGGGTTAAAGGGCTGAGGCTCGTCTTCAGGCATAAATACATTTTCTTCCTCTTCACTGCTTTCTTCCTCTTCTTTGTCTTCTGACTCTTGCTCTTCGTTGATGATTATACCCGCTGAACGCATAATGTTCTCATAGGTATAAATGGGGCATTTGAAACGAACAGCTAAAGCAATAGCATCGGAAGTGCGGGCATCAATTTCTTTTAATTCGCCATTGTAATCGCACAAAAGTTTGGCGTAAAAAACACCGTCAGTAAGTGTGTGAATTAATACCTCATGAATTTGTACCTGAAATGTTTTGCAAAACGACACAAATAAATCATGTGTCATAGGTCGGAAAGGAACAATTTTTTCTATCTCAATAGCAATAGCCTGTGCTTCAAAACTCCCGATAATAATGGGGAGTTTGCGGTTGCCGTTTTCTTCACCCAGAATAAGGGTGTAAGAGCCGTGCGACTGTCCGGAAGTAAGGCCAACAATTTCTAACCTGATTTTTTGCATCGGGAAATAAGGTAGTGCTCAGTAGCCAAAGTTAGGAAAAACAAACGACACTGAGTATACGAATAATTAATTCTGTGAGGCTTTAAGTTTTCTGGCTGCAGCAGTAATTTTTGGCAGTACATCAAATACATCTCCTACTATACCATAATCAGCAGCTTTGAAAAACGGGGCCTCGGGGTCTTTGTTAATGGCAACAATTACTTTGCTGGAACTAACTCCGGCAAGGTGTTGTATAGCTCCGGATATTCCGCAGGCAAAGTACAAATCAGGTTTTATGGTAATACCTGTTTGTCCTACGTGTTCAGAGTGTGGTCTCCAGTGCATGTCGGAAACGGGTTTGGAGCAAGCTGTTGCAGCACCTAATACTTCAGCCAGTTCTTCAATAATGTTCCAGTTTTCCGGTCCTTTTAAACCTCTTCCGCCTGATACAACTACTTCTGCTTCTGTCAATGGAATTTTTCCTGATACGCGTTTAACTTCGATAGATTTTGTTCCGAAATCACTGTCTGAAAGTGTTGCTGAGAATTCAGTAATTTCAGCAGCTTTTTCAGTGGTGGCAACAGAGAAGGAGTTAGGAGTGATGGCCAATACTTTATTAGCTGTGGCAATGGTAACATCAGCAAAAGCTTTTCCGGAGAAAACCGTTTTTCTTACTTTAAATCCGGCTGAAAGGTCGGGGTAAGAAATTACGCCCGATACAATACCGGCATTCAGTTTTACAGCCACACGCGGAGCTATTGATTTCCCTCCGTAAGTATTGGAAATGATAATGGTGTTGCTGCCCTCAGCAGCAGCTACCTGAGCAATAACAGTGGAATAAGCCTTGGCATCAAAGTTATTGAGGCGGCTGTCAGCTACGGCAATTACTTTGTCAGCACCATAACGGGCCAGTTCTTCCAGTTGTTTTCCGTCCATCAATCCGAGTGAAACGGCTACTACTTTTTGTTGTGAACCTTCTGCAATTTTTGCGGCATAGGCTACAGCTTCAAAAGATGATTTTTTGTATGTTCCTTCTATATTTTCTGCAAATACGAGTATTGACATAAACTTGATGTTTTTCAGTGGTGATTAAATAATTTTGGCTTCGTTGTGCAACAAATCAATCAGTTGCTCGGCTTTATCAGCATCAATCATTTTGCAACCGGCTTTTGGTTGAGGAAGTTCAAAAGACGGGGTTTGTGTATAAGCGTTTAATGCAACCGGCTCTACTACTTTTAACGGTTTGGTGCGGGCGGCCATAATTCCACGCATGTTAGGTATACGGGGCTCGGCAAGCTCTTTTTGTGCACTGGCTACAAAAGGAAGCGCACAGGTAACTACCTCACGACCTCCGTCAATATCACGCTCCATGGTGGCTACTCCGTTTTCAATATCCAGTGTATTGATTACGTTTACTGAAGGCCAACCCAGCATTTCAGCCAGTAGGCCGTATACCTGGCCGCTGTTGTAATCAATGGATTCACGACCGGTTAAAATAAGGTCGTAATTTTCTGCTTTAGCCACAGCAGCAATTTGTGCGGCTACAAAAGTGGCATCTTCAGGGTGTGCATTAACACGAATGGCGTCTTGTGCGCCAATGGCCAATGCCTTGCGGATATTGGGTTCGGTATCTGCTAAACCTACATTGATAACCGTAACTGAGCCTTGAAGTTTTTCTGTTATTTCAAGTGCTTTGGTTAAGGCCAGCTCATCGTATGGGTTAATAATGTACTGAACTCCTGTGGTGTTAAACTTCGTGTTGTTGTCCGTAAACGCTATTTTTGTGGTGGTATCCGGAACATTGCTTATACAAACTAAAATCTTCATGAAACTGTATTTATGCTTGGGCTACAAAAGTATTTAAAAATTGCACATTATACATATGAGTACAGACAGATTGCAACAATTAATTGAGTTATTGAAGAATAGCCCTGATGACGCCTTTCTCCTGTATGCTGTGGCGTTGGAATTTCAGG
>JAGPCK010000127.1 GCA_018058135.1 Bacteroidia bacterium
ATAAAAAAGTGGAACTACAGCTCTAAGCAAATAACAATTCCCGCAGAGGAGTCAGTAACGAATGCAGCAACAGAAGAAAAACTTCATAAAGCCACGCCCGACTTTCACTACAGCACCCTCATTGAAACCATGCGGGAGGCTTTACTTTATGTAGATAATGACGACAGTTTGCAATTTGCCAACCAAAGATTCTATGACTTGGTAGGTTACACAGAAGAAGAACTTAAAGAAGGGCATTTGTTTAAAACTATTGTTCCTGAAGAATACCAACATATTATCCTAGAGAAAAATAATCTACGTAAAAAAAAGTTAAATGATTGGTATGAAATTCCATTCAAACATAAATCAGGCAAATTAATCTGGGTAAAAATATCTGCCAGTCATTTGCAAAATAAAAAGGGGGAAGTAATTGGCTCATTAGGTACAATCACTGACATCTCTGAAATTAGAAAAGCTTATGAAGATCTTAAGGCAAGCGAAGAACGTTTTGTTTCCTTTATGGATAACATACCTGCTGCTGCCTGGATTAAGGACAAAGAAGGGAAATTCCTATTCATAAATAAAAACTATGCAAACAGGTTTAACCTTGAGCCAGAGAATGTTCTCGGCAAAAAAGTGGAGGATCTGTTACCGTTGCATGCAATTAGCCCATCCATTCAAGTAGACAAGAGGGTAATACTGGAAGGCATTAAAGACGAACTGGTTGAGTTTAATGCCACACCCGACAAAGAAGGACATCATTGGTTAGTAAGCCGCTTCCCTATCCCTGTTCAGCATGAAAAAATTAATCAACTTGGTGGTATTGCCTTCAATATAACTACTTTAATTGAAACACAAAACCAACTGGAAAAATCACTAAAAGAAAAAGACATATTACTACGCGAAATACATCACCGCGTAAAGAATAACTTACAGATAATATCCAGCCTGCTCAATTTACAAAACAAAGTTGTTACTGATAGTTACTCTTCAAAAGCTTTACAAGAAAGCCAAAACAGGGTACGCTCAATGGCCTTGATTCATGAAAAATTATATCAATCGGCTAACCTTGCACATATAGATTTCGGAGATTATGCACGAAGCATTTGCAGCTACCTCTATAAATCATATGTTATAGACTCGTCCAAAATTAAGCTGACCCTGGAGGCTGATAACATTAAAATTGATGTGGAAACTGCCATGCCCATGGGGCTAATCCTTACCGAACTTTTCTCTAATACATTAAAATATGCATTTGTAGGCAGAGAGTCCGGAAATGTAAATATTTCTCTTCGCTTTGACGGAGATTGGCTCGTAATGGTAATAGCGGATGACGGGGTGGGAATGGATGAATCATTCAATATTAAAAAAACTGAATCTTTGGGCTTACAATTGGTGGATTCTCTTATTGAGCAGTTAAATGGTCAGCTGGAGTTTGATTCTAAAAACGGTACACGATTCATCGTTGTTGCTCCTGTTAATATTAAAATTACATGAGTGTCGTTATTACTTCACATCCAACCAACAAAAAAGATGACAATGCGTTGTTCAGCATTATCATCCCCTCATGGAATAACTTATCGCTACTAAGGATTTGCGTAGAGAGCATTATGAAAAACTCTGCGTTCAAACATCAGATTATTGTTCACATTAATGAAGGAAGTGACGGAACAGAAAATTGGGTAAAGGAACGGGGTTATGATTATACCTTCTCGGCAGAAAATGCCGGTGTATGTTATGCGCTCAATGCTGCTGCTGCTCTTGCAACTACCAACTATATACTTTATATCAACGATGATATGTATGTATGCCCGAAGTGGGATAAATTTCTTTGGGAAGAGATTCAAAAAATTGGCCACAATCATTTTTTCCTCTCAGCCACTATGATTGAACCTGTGGCCGGCAATCCGGCTTCCATTGCCCCACACAACTACGGTACAATTTCTGAGAACTTTGATGAAGGCAAACTCTTGAAAGAGTACAACTCCTTTACTCATGAGGATTGGAGTGGTTCAGCCTGGCCGCCCAATGTAGTGCATAAGTCAATGTGGAACATGGTTGGTGGTTATAGCATTGAATTTTCCCCGGGATTTTATTCCGACCCTGATTTTTGCATGAAATTATGGAAAGCAGGAGTGCGCCTGTTTAAAGGAATTAGCAGTTCAAGAGTATACCATTTTCGTTCTAAGTCTACTGCACGTGTTAAAGCCAACAACGGACGAAAAACTTTTGCTTCCAAGTGGGGTTTTCCTGCCTCTTATTTTTACAGAGAAGTATTACACCTCGGGCTACCTTTTTCCGGTCCACTCAGCGAATTCGAACCACATGCTCTGGCAAAAGCAAAAGCCCTTTGGCAACGGCTAAAATAACACTTATATTCTTTGATAAACTTACCTAAATAAAAAAGGCAACTCTCGAGTTGCCTTTTTTATTTATAGTATCCCTGATTGAAGTTATCTCATCAAATTCACCGTACCGCTGTACTTGTATATGGTACCATTATAACTGGTTACTGTAACCTGCCAGGCGTATACGTCCTGCTGGCAATCAACTGATTTAAACTTACCATCCCATCCTTCATCTTTATTATCTGAAGCATAAACCAATT
>JAGPCK010000034.1 GCA_018058135.1 Bacteroidia bacterium
TTTCCTTACCTGTTGGACTCTACTCAGCAAACTGCAAAAACCTATGGAGCCAAAAGAACTCCGCATGTATATTTATTAAATAAAACAGCGGCAAATATTTTAAAGGTGGAATACATAGGGGCCATTGACGATAATTTTGACGACCCTGCTGCGGTGAAGGAAAAGTATCTGGAAAAAGCTATTGAAGCAGTTTCAAAAGGAGGCAAACCTGCAGTTACACTTACCAAAGCCATCGGTTGCGGCATCAAATGGAAAAAGCCATAGCGCTTGTTTTTGAGCATATTGAGTAAAAAATTTTGTATTTACTGTTTAATCATATAGATTCGAGCGTTACAACCAAATAATAAAAATATGGCCAGCAATCAACCCATGGACGAATTGGAGAAAAAACCCAGCAGTTTAAAAACCATTATCACGGCAATAGTGATATTGATGCTTTTAGGTTCCAACGTATATCTTTTCAAACAATTGGAAGAAAAAAACCATCAGATTGATGAGGCAAATAAAGTAACCACTATTGTTAAAACGGAGAAAGACTCTGTAATTGGAGAGTTGAATGTAGTGGAAGCAGAATTGGAACAATTACGCCTGGAGTTGATGGGTAAGGATAGCCTTCTGGAGATTAAAGACAAAGAGATTCAGCAGAAGATATACCAGATACGTAAAATGGCTGTTTCAGGTGATGCTACTCAACTCAAAAAAGCAAAAGAAGAGATTGAAGCATTAAAAGGTGAGATGGCTAAATTCACTATGGAGAGCGAAGAGTTACGCAAACAAAATCAGGAATTATTGGCCAAAAACGGAGAACTTAATTCATCTTTAGATGAGGCTAATGCCAAACGTAGCCAGGCAGAGCGCGAAAAAGACATGCTTACCGGTAAAGTAAAACTGGGTTCACAAATGCTCGCAGCCAATATAAAAGTGGAGGCTGTAACAGTAAAAAGAAACAAAGAGAAAGTGGTAACCAGAGCTAAATCAGTACAAAAATTCCGTATTTGTTTTACCATTATGCAAAACCTTATCGTAGATAAAGGTCCGCGTAACGTATACATCAGAGTTGTAGGTCCTGACAGGTCGGTTATGTCAAGCAACGTAAGCAATACGTTTGTATATAATGACAAACCAACCGTGTACAGCGAGAAGAAAAACTACAACTACGATAACAAAGCCATTAACATGTGCTTGTATTGGGACAAAACTCAAGACGCTTTAAGCAAAGGTGAATATGCCGTTGAATTGTATGATGACCTGAGCATGTTGGGTCGTGGTACGGTTACCTTAGACTAATCCTTCTCATTCTTATCAGTGGTCTGATGAATTCATTATGCGTCAGACAAAGATACCATCCATCGTGCTGTCAGTTGCTACAAATGACAGTTTTAAAGGGAAGAGAAGAGTACGCTAAAATGTATAAGCACTATCTGACGACACCGCATCACTATGGACAGACGCATTACGCGTCAGACTAGGGGATGGATGCCTACAAGTTATAAATCAGAGCTTATAGAAGTGTTGGAACTTGTTGCGCCAAACAGTGCTTAAAACATAAGCATCTAAACACACAACAACCCTACGTTCAGCTACACCAAAAGTTTTACCGGATTTTCCAGTAACTCTTTCAGGGTTTGCAGGAAGGCTGAGCCTACAGCTCCGTCAACCGAGCGGTGGTCGCAACTTAAAGTTACCTTCATTATATGAGCTGCCTTAAACTGGCCATTCTCCACAATTACGGTTTCTTTAGCAGCGCCTACAGCCAAGATGCAGGAATCGGGCGGATTAATAATGGCAGTGAACTCGTCAATGCCAAACATACCCAAGTTAGAGATGGTAAAAGTATTACCTTCAAACTCCTGCGGTTGTAGTTTTTTGTTCTTTGCTTTATCGGCAAGTTCTTTCACCTCAGCACTGATGTGCGAAATGGATTTGTTGTCAGCAAACTTCACCACGGGTACTATCAGTCCGTCTTCAATAGCTACTGCTACACCCACATGTATGTGGTGGTTCATGCGTATTTTATCTCCCAGCCAGCTGCTGTTGGCTTTAGGATTTCTGCGCAAGGCAGTGGCAACGGCCTTGATGATGATATCGTTGACAGAAATTTTAACAGGGCTGAATTCGTTCATGGACTTACGCGCTTCCATTACTTTATCCATTTGAATGGACATGGTGAGGTAGAAATGCGGAGCCGTATTTTTACTGTCGCTCAACCTGCGGGCAATGGTTTTACGCATCTGCGTAAGTGTGATGTCTTCAAAACTCTCAGTACCCACTATTGAAGGCAGGCTGATGGTGGTTTTGTTGGCAACCGCTGCAGGAGCAAAATTTTCCACATCGCGTTTCACTACACGGCCATTTTCACCGCTACCGTGTACTGATGTAAGGTCAATGCCCTTATCTTCTGCCAGTTTCTTGGCTAAAGGAGACGCTTTTAGGCGGGTATCTGAGGTTGCAGGAGTATTAACCGGAGCAGCAGGTGCAGGGTTTGATGAGGCAACCGGGGTACCGTTATTTTGAGGAGCAGTTTCTTTTTTGGCTTCAGCAGGTGGAGCAGCAGATAATAAGGCGGATATATCTTCACCCGGAGCGCCCACAACAGCTATAATGGAATCAACTGGAACTGATTGTCCTTTTTCGATACCAATGTGTAACAGGGTACCTTTCACATAGTTTTCCAGCTCCATGGTAGCCTTGTCGGTTTCCACTTCAGCCAGTATATCGCCTGATTTAACGGCATCGCCCACTTTTTTATGCCAGGCAACAATCACACCTTCGGTCATGGTGTCGCTCATTTTGGGCATGCGTATTACTTCTGCCATAATATTTTTTCAATTTTCAAGTGAGCAAAAATAAGCAGTATTTTGATTTTAACTACCTGTTGAAAACATAGCAGCCATTTTTATCCCCGAATTCCTCAATTTCGGAACATTATTATGAATCAGTACGAAACCCTCCTTCGCCACATATACGAAAACGGAACGTTGAAGAGCGACCGCACCGGCACCGGCACCAAAAGCATTTTCGGGGCGCAGTTGCGCTTTAATTTACAGGATGGTTTTCCTATGGTAACTACCAAAAAAGTGCACCTAAAGTCCATTATTTATGAGTTGCTGTGGTTTATTAAAGGTGAAACCAACACGAAATTTCTTACCGATAACGGGGTAAGCATTTGGGATGAGTGGGCCGATAAGGATGGGAATCTGGGTCCGGTTTATGGTTACCAATGGCGCAGTTGGCCATCGCCTGACGGGAAGCATATTGACCAGTTGACGGAAGTGGTAGAGACCATTAAAAAAAATCCCGACAGCCGCAGAATGATTGTGAGTGCCTGGAACGTGGCTGATTTATCAAAAATGGCGCTGATGCCATGCCATGCTTTTTTCCAGTTTTATGTGGCTGACGGAAAGTTAAGTTGCCAGTTGTACCAACGCAGTGCAGATATGTTTTTGGGAGTGCCGTTTAATATTGCTTCCTACGCTTTACTTACCCTGATGATGGCGCAGGTGTGTGGATTGCAACCCGGAGATTTTGTACATACTTTTGGTGATGCACACATTTATTCAAATCACTTTGAACAAGTGGAATTGCAACTCAGCCGCGAGCCGCGAGCTTATCCCACCATGCGTATTAACCCCGATGTAAAAAGTATTTTCGATTTTCAGTACAGCGATTTTACTTTGGAGAATTACGATCCCCATCCGGCCATTAAAGCACCTGTGGCGGTTTAAGCCCGCTTGCACAATTAAGCCGAAGCCTTATCTTTGAGGCATGAGGCACTTCGGGCTTTTCACTTTTATTGTTTTTGCAGCACTGCAACCGGTGGCTGCGCAGTACGATACTTATTCTGTAAATGAGCCTCAGGAAATTAATGCAGCTGATTCCGGTAAAATCGAACTACGTTTTAACAGCCTCAGTTACTTTAGAAACCATGAATACTTTAACCAAATATGGGACGGGTACACGCTGTTCGGTAACCAGTTTAATCCGCAGTTGAGTTTTTCGCCCAATGCTCGTATGCGTGTGGAAGGTGGTATTTGGATAGACCAAACATTTGGCAAAGAGAAGCTGGAGCTGCAGCCTACTTTTTCAGTAAAATGGAAGACAGCCAATCATAAAAATACTTTTCTGTTTGGTAACATAGCCGGTAATATCAACCACGGTTTTGTAGATGCTATTTATGACTACGAACGTTTAATTACTCACCGCAATGAGTACGGAGTACAATGGCTGCATAACAGTAACAACCTGTCTCACGATTTATTTATCAATTGGGAAAAATACATTGCACGTGGTGACAGCACACAGGAAGAATTTACCGCAGGTTATTCTAGTAAAATCCACCTGCTTAACAAAGAACGGTGGAACATTGATTTGCCTTTGCAAGGGTACCTCAACCATAATGGGGGACAAATTAACATCACCACCAAGAACCTCACCACCTTTGCCAATGCAGCCACAGGCGTAAGTGTAAAAAAGAAAAACAACCCCAACGCATTTGTTAAAGAAACACGTGCCGAAGTATATTATGTTACGTATACTGATTTATCTCCTAACCCTGGACAGTTGTATAAAAACGGAGATGCCCTAATGGGTAACCTGTTGTTCAAATCAAAACACCAGGTTGATCTGATGTTAACCTATTGGAGCGGAACTGATTTTTATTCATCTAAAGGAAATCCCTTGTATCAAAACTACTCGGCTATAGGAGAATCGTACTCGCAAAAACAACGCGACTTACTTTTCGTTCGCTTGTTGTGGGATAAAAAACTGTTCGATAATTTTTACGCTCATTTTCGCTTAGAGCCGTATTACGATATGGAGGCTTCATTGTTTGAATATTCGTATTCGCTTTTTATTACATACCGCCAGAATTTTCTGTTGAGGGGTAAAGTGAAGTAGTTTTAGATGTCAGACACAAATGGTATTTTGATATGGAAGATATTAGTCTGACGCGTTATGCGTCTGACCAATTCGCGAGCACGCGGTTTTCCGAACTTGTAATAGCAAAAAGAATATCGTTACTTTGATAGACTAATATGTTTATGAATATGATAAACAAAAATGTTGTGCTTTTATTTTCAGTCATTATTTTCAGCTCAGGAATTCAATGTAACCTTTTTGAAGATGAACGGGAAGAACAAATAAAAAAACTTCCGCCTGCTACGTCAATCGGTGCTAATACTATCGGGTGTTTGTTTAACGATAAGGCTTGGCCTCTTATGCCTGATTTACTTGATCTGTATACTTTGGAAGATATCAGGTACAGTAACGGGGAATTGGCTATTGGATTCCACACCAAGGAAAGTGTATGGAGCGTATCCTACAATGCGGGTATTTTTATGCGAACCAAAATGATACGTACCCCAGGGTTTTATTATCTGAGTTTTAGCGATCCGTCAATAAATTATTTTAGTGTAAAAAAACCTGATGGCAGAGAAGGTGAATCTTATTATTCCAGAGATAAATCTAACAAAGATGGATTTGCAACAGTAAACATTACTCGCTTTGATACAGTTTATCAACCGGGCATAACCAAAAGGGTAGTTTCCGGAACATTTAATTTTTGGTTAAAAAGTGAAAATGGGAAAAGCACCGTTAAGGTGCAGGAGGGGCGTTTCGATTTTTCAGGATTTTAATTTTAATCTAAAAAATATTGGTCAGATGCATATTGCGTAAGACCAATGCGGATGAAATTACCGCTTGCCCATTCCAAAACTCTATTTACCTTTGCGAGGTCCAATTAATCTTGGGGGTGCTGTAAAGTGATAAGTTAATATTTTCACTATTACGGCTGAGATTACACCCTTTGAACCTGAACAGGATAATACCTGCGAATGGGAAAGAAGCGAAACACTTACGTTCCGTAGGTGTTTTTCATCTGAACAAAAGGGGGTTTAATTCACGTTGCTGCCGGCCCGGGCAGTTGCATTGTTTTAACCTTTAATGTTTTAGTTTTATGCGTTCTTATGTTGTCATTTTTCTTCTGCTGTTTTTTGCCGGCAGAAATGTTCATGCACAATTTGTTTTGAGTGGTACAGTTCAACACAGTGCAAGCAACCAACCGTTGGCTGATGCTACGGTGGTTCTTACCGCATCAGGCCAAGTGGCACAAAGTACACTCACCGATTCACAGGGTAAATTTTTCTTTACTAATGCTGAAGCGGGCAGGTATGTTATCAGCATTACCTACGTAGGTTACAAAACCTTGTCAGACACCATTGAGCTAACGAAAAGCATGCAAAAAAATTACCGACTGGAATGGGTAGCTCTGCTCAGTGATGCAGTGATTGTAAGTGGTATTCGTGCTAAAGATAAGTCGGCAACAACCTTCACCAACCTCAACAGGGAGCAGTTGAATGAACGGAATTTTGGTCAGGATATGCCGGTATTGCTCGGACTCACTCCCTCAACCGTAGTCAATGCAGATGCAGGCGCAGGAGTGGGCTACACGGGCATCACCATTCGAGGGGTTGACCAAACCCGCATCAATGTTACCATTAACGGCATTCCGTTAAACGATGCTGAATCGCAGGGATTATTTTGGGTAAACACACCTGATTTTGCCTCATCAGTAGAGCAGGTGCAGATACAACGTGGTGTGGGTACCAGTACCAATGGTGCAGCCGCATTCGGCAGTAGCATCAACATGCAAACCACCACCCTGCATCCTAAAGCATATGCTGAATATGCTAGCGCAGCGGGTTCTTTCAACACATTTAAGAACACTGTAAGATTTGGTACAGGTTGGTTAAACGGAGGCTGGACCATTGACGGAAGATTATCCAAAATTACATCCGATGGTTTTATTGACAGGGCTTCCTCTGATTTAAAATCTTATTATCTTTCAGCAGGACGTTATACCGAAAAAAGTATTCTGCGACTGATTTCATTCAGTGGTGCAGAGAAAACCTATCAGGCCTGGAACGGTATTGCGGAAGATGTGCTCGACACCAACCGCACTTACAACGAGTTCACTTACAAAAACCAAACAGACAATTACCAGCAGGATCATTACCAGTTGTTGTACAGTTATCAGCTGAGCAAAAAAACAACTTTGAACACCGCATTGCACTACACTTACGGACGCGGGTATTATGAAGAATATAAGCAGGGCGAAAGTTTAGCTGATTACAATTTACAAGATGTAATTATTGGTACCGATACCATTACGACAACCGATTTGGTTCGCAGGCGCTGGTTGGACAATGATTTTTACGGAACTACTTTTTCCGTTACACATGAGCCCGATAACAAAAGCACATTTATTGCAGGAGGCGGAGTAAGTTATTATGAAGGGCGTCACTTTGGTGAAGTCATCTGGTCGCAGTTTGCCTCCAACAGCTTTATAGGTGATAAGTATTACCGTAACAATGCGTATAAAACGGATGCAAATATCTATACCAAATACAATCGTGAATTGGGTGAAAAATGGAACGCATTTGCTGATTTGCAATACCGTTACATAGATTATTCTTTCTTAGGGTATGACCAGAATCTGAATAACGTTCAACAAAATGTGCGATTCAATTTTTTTAATCCGAAGGCCGGGATAGTATATTCAATTAGTGATTCCAGTAATGTATATTTAACACTGGCCGTTTCCAACAAAGAGCCCAACCGCAATGATTTTGTGAACTCAACCCCATCCAGCAGACTGGAGTCTGAACAACTGCAGAACATAGAGCTGGGCTGGAGAAAAAATTGGCAGCGGGCATCTTTACAGGTTAATTATTATTTGATGTATTACCGCAACCAACTTATTCTTTCGGGGAAGATAAATGATGTAGGTGCATATACCCGTTTGAATGTACCGGAGAGTTATCGAACCGGTATAGAGTTGAGCGCTTCAGTAAACATGACTAAAAAAATTCAATGGAGCGGAAACCTGACTTTGAGCGAGAACAAAATTTTGTCGTTTACAGAATATGTGGATGATTACGATTGGGGAGGGCAATGGAGTACCAAATACAGAAATACTTCTCTGGCATTTTCGCCAGCTATGATTGCAGCCTCACAATGGAGATTTTTACCTCTTAAAAATGCGACTATAGACGTAATTAGTAAATACGTTTCAAGGCAGTACATGGACAATACGGAGAATATGGGCAGGAGTCTGGATGCTTTTTTGGTAAATGATTTACGCTTCTCCTACATACTTAAAACAAAAAAATCAGGTTGGTTCAGACAACTGAATGCAGGCGTATTGGTTAACAATGTACTGGGCGAAAAGTATGAGCCCAATGGGTACACTTACAGTGGCATAAGCGGAGGCGTAAGGAGTGATTACAATTATTATTATCCGCAGGCAGGCAGAAATTTCCTGATGCAACTCACGTTTGCTTTTTAACTACAAGGCTGCAGCAATAGTCACCACACTTACGCTGCAGCCTGTTTTATCCAGCAATAATTGCGCACAGGATTCCAGTGTGGAACCCGTAGTTACCACATCATCCACCAGCAATACATGTTTGTTACGTAATTGCTCGGGCTGTTCAACAGTAAATACTTCCTGCATATTTATAAATCGGGCAAAACGTGATTTACGCGTTTGAGAAGAGGTAGCTGTAACCCGAAGTAAATTTGTGTGAGCAATTTCTTTATTTAATCCGTTGCCCAAACCTTTTGCAAACAGTAAACTCTGGTTATATCCACGTTGCCTTTCTCGGCTGATGTGCAGAGGAACCGGAATAATTACATCAACTGATTGAAACAATTCAGACTGACTTAATTGCTGAGCATACAATTCACCCATGTATGTACCCAGCTCCGTGGCATTTTGGTATTTAATGGCATGTAGAATATGTTGTGTTCGTCCACCCTTTCTGAATTGCAGAAACGCAGCGGCACCTTGCAGGTTTACGCGCCCCCAGAATAATTTATAAACCGGGTTATCACTCCAAAGGTGGTAATTGGTATGCGGAAGGTGGTAATGGCATACGGTACACAAAAGCGATTCAGCCTGTAGTAGAGGTGTTTTGCAACCGGCACAAATGCGTGGATAAAACAGGTCAAGCAGAGTATTTAACATAGTAGTAAACAGATACTCAAAAATAACAGAGCGTATTATACTTTGCAAATAATTCTGTCTTAATTTATGCTTCGCCCTATTCTGAGATCAATAAAATTAGCAACGTGACCGTGTGCTTTCAGATTAAAACCGGTAAACCAACGGGAGTTAATTTTATACAAAAGACTATAGCGTTGGTACAATAGTGTATTGTAGCCGGAGGGGTTGTATGCATACCAACCCATGTGCTGACTAAAGAGAAATTTTCCCATCAGAAATTCATGACCTAAAAGTATACCTGCCCTATGAAAGTGTTTGGTGTTGCTGCCATTTCTGCGAAGTCTTTCCTGTAAGGCATAATCAAAGGTCCATTCAGCACCTGCACGCAGGCTGTTCAGCAAACCAATTCGTTTTCCGGCTGAAAGTTGAAAGCCCCCGATGAAGTACCGTTTTTTCTCACCCGGTAAAATACTTTTAGAAGAGCCATATATTTCTGTTCTGAAATTGAGTTTAGTACTGTTTTCATTGTTTTGAACGGGCCAGGTAGGCAAAGAAGGTGCTTCAAGGTAGTAATGAAAACCACCTGCAACTGTCGGATAGTTGAGCCCTTTGTTAGGTTCTTTAATTCCTCCATTAGAAATGTGGTTGTATTGAGCACTCATATTGAACCAGAGCCTGTCGCTTGTGCGTATATGAAAACCTGTTCCCAGGGCTAGATATCCTCCAAGTGGTATACTGTATGATTGATTAGCCGGGTTACTCAGCGCATCATACGGATGGGTAAGGTAAGAAAGCCCCAATGCACCCCTTACACTAAAATGAATGCTCGGGTTAATTTTAAATACAGGCTCCAGGTAAGGAGCAGCAGTTACAGATTTTCCTACAATACTATTATCGTAATCAAAATAAGAAAAAATAAGCCCCACATGGGGAAAACAATGGCACTGGTCCCATGTTTTTTGAGTAGTAAGTCGTTTGCTTAAGTTAATTTCTATGCCCGAAGGATAAGAATTGGCCAAATTGCTTACGTCCCGTGAATGAGCGAAAATAAATCCGTAGTGGGCCTTTATCCCGACATGCGAAAGCGATGAACCCTTGTCGGAAGGGGAGTTTTCCTGTGCTTTGGCCCTGTGAAAGATGCCAAGTAGTAGGCTTATCACACACAAAAAATGCAGTTTCATGCTCTATCCTAAAACAAAAACGTTAGCTTACAGTTTATAAGTTGCACAATTTAGTAAAACGCCACTTATTTTATATGAATACTCCTTTATGGCTTCGCAGATTTTTCCTTGCAGCGGGTATATACAATATACTGCTGGGGGGAGGAATGTTGTTTAGTCCGCAGATTTTTTTAAATCTGCTCAGTCACTCCATAGATGAACACACCTTCATATTTCAGTTGTTGGGAGGAGTGGTGGCATTATTTGGTGCGGGATATGTTATTGCTTCTTCCAACCCGTATAAACATTGGCCTTTGGTCTTACTTGGTTTACTTAGTAAGTTATTGGTGCCATTGGTTTTTCTTTTTGACAAAGTGAGCTTGATTGAATTCAGCAACGCAGGTTACATTATGATTTTTGATGATATCATTTGGATTATTCCCTTCCTTATCTCACTTTATGAAACCTACCGTCTGGCCACGCTAAACGAAGAATGGACCTTACAAGCCGATGAGGAAGTTTTGGAGAACATGTATACCCAAACAGGTGAGAGCATAGCGGTTTTATCCTTTCGTTCACCGGTACTTTTAGTTTTTCTTCGACATGCCGGATGTCCCTTCTGCCGCGAAACACTCAGTATCATTAAGGAAAGTAAACAGCGTATAGAACAACGCGGTACCCGCATAGTACTTGTGAGCATGAATGAGCCCAAAGCTATTGACGCCCTTTTGGAATCGAATAATCTTAAGGATATAGATTATGTGAAAGATACTGATAGCATGTGGTACAAACTTTTCGGTTTGCAAAAAGGCAGTTTAAACCAGATAGCAGGCATAAGTTTGTGGTGGAAATTCTTCTCAGCTGTAGTATTAAAGCGGCATGGCATTGGGTGGACAGAAGGTGACGCATTTCAATTACCCGGTGCCTTTTTGGTACACAAAGGAAGAATAATAAAACAACACATCAGCAACAACGCAGCAGACCATCCTGATTTCACAGGCCTTTCCAGAGCATAGTTTTTTAGCCAAACGCTTGTTTAATTGAAAAAACTTCTTAATTTTACTCTATGTAAAATATGGAGGTTGCTATGAAAAAATTATTACTTTTAACCCTTCTTTTGTTCCTTTCTTCTGTGTCCACCTTTGCCACGCATATTGCCGGTAGCGATATGGAGTTCCGGTGTTTGGGGAAGGATACGTTTGAAGTTACCTATCGTATTTACCGTGATTGTGGACCTGGAAATGCTCCGTTGGGGAATGCGCTTCCCATCACATTGAGCACATTGGATTGTTTCCCTTCCCGCTCAGCTTCAACAAATCTTCAGCGAGACAGCATCACGCCTCTCAGGTATTTATGTGACGACAAAAAGACAATTTGCGAACCTGGTGGAACATTTCCATTTGGCATAGAAGAACATCTTTACAGAGGCATCATCATATTAAGTCAGCTTTTCCCCGGAGGACTCGATTCCACGTGTTGTAAAATTCGTGTAAATTGGAATAGCTGCTGTCGTAACGGGGCTATTACTAATTTGAGTAATCCCCTAAGTACAGGATTTAGTATTGACGGAGAACTTAACAGATGTATAACCCCTTGCAATAGTTCTCCCACATTTACGAATAAGCCTGTAGCTGTTGTATGCAATGGAGCGCCATTTTGTATGAATATGGGGGTGGTAGATAATATTGATCGTGATTCTATTTCCTATGAATCAACAGTACCTTTAAATGACAACGGGATGCCTGTACAGTATTTACCACCATTTTCACCTGCTATGCCATTGCAAATACTGGGACCCAGCGCTAACTTTCCATTTCCCGCTGGATTTCATGTAGATTCAGTTACAGGAAATATTTGTTTTACATCAACAGCAACACAACAATTCGTGATGGCAATCAAAGTAATTGAATGGCGAAAAATTAATGGGGTATATGTAAAGATTGGCGAGACCAGACGCGACATGCAGTTATATAGTTTTCAATGCCCTCCAAATGCTGTCCCCAAGATAGAAGTAAATGGAAGCACAATAGGGCCATGGACTTTTCAGACCTGTGCTGGAGAAGCATTATGTCTTGCTATCAGAGCTATTGATACCGATTCTGCCCCCCCCAAATTGGATACTACGCGACTGAGTTGGAATAGGGGAATTCCAATGGGTCAATTTACCAATACTAACTCGCCCACATTGCAAGTACGTTGGGACGAGGGGCAGTTTTGTTGGACACCCGGAGATCAGCATGTAAGTTCACTACCCTATTATTTTATCATAAAAGCAGAAGATGACCATTGTGAGGTGCCTGGGACAACTCAAAGACCCATTGCCATTTTCGTTCGCCCACGCCCATTGGGCAACAGAACCTATCAGAAAATATCCTGTAGTAAATATTCGCTGAATGTTCAATTAACCAATACTCAAAATGTAGATAGTACCAATGTAACTTATGAGTGGCGAGTTGCTAATGCAGGTAACGGTACATTTAATCCGATAACGTCAACAGTGTACACCACCAAATATGCTGAGCACAGCTTTACTGACGGAGGGTATTTTGTTATACGTGCACGTTTGGTAGCACCTCCCTGCACTACCTTTTATTTTGATACAGTTTATGTAGATACTCCAGTAAAAGCCATCGCACAGCCAGATACTTTTGTGTGTGCCGGAAAATCTGTACAACTGTCAGCGTATGCTACAAACGGTGACTCACCTTACAAATATAAATGGACACCGGCCGGAGGTAATGACTCTTCGCTTCAATACTCTTTTTTACCTACAAGCAAAACGGTGTGTGTGTTTGAAGTAACCGATTCAATAGGTTGTAAAGCCTATGATACCGTTAATGTGGAAGTGAAAGTTTTACCAAAAGTTAATTTAGGACCCGACAGACGAATCTGTTTCAAAGACAGTATTTTGTTTGATGCTGGAGATAACAATGGTGCAGGGCTTATTCGTTTTGTATGGAATTCACCAAAAGGGAGTGCTAACGAACGAATGATTTATGCTCCTGATTCAGGGCAATACGCTGTTGAGGTAACCGATAGTTTTAATTGTGTGAATGCTGATACAGTCTTATTATTTATTAATAAAGAAGTACAAGCCCAAGCAGGTCCCGATGATACCTTATGTATTTATGAAACTGATACTCTTAGAGGATCTGGTGGCGAAACATACGAGTGGCATGAGGTAAGTTATCCTTCAGTAATTCTTTCTAATCAAGCCATATTGCCATTGAACTTGTTACAGGTAGGAGTTAAGGCATATGTTCTTAAAGTAGGTGTTACATACAACGGAGTTACTTGTTATGATTATGATACAGTTTTTATCACCACACGCCCGTTGCCGGCTATCACTTTCTCCAGTCGAAATGTCAAATTCTGTCTTACTGATGCATGGTTAAATCCCGGGACAAAAACAGGAGTTCAGCCGGTTACGGATAAAGCAACAGGAGATTACGGGTACTGGACCATCAGCGATCCGGCTAAGCAAAACTGTTTCGAAAGAGACAGTACCAAACAGGAATTTGGCTGGGTAAAGCTAAATTGTTTAGGTGTTAATCAAGCCCCAAATCCTCCATCATGGAAACTGGTGTATGTATTCCGTGACCGTTTTGGATGTATCAATAGTGATTCTGTTGATGTGGTAATATTGCCTTTGCCGGTGGTATGGGCAGGTATTGATCGCGTAGAATGTGGTAACAAAGATTCTATTGCCATTATCCCGTACCCTAATTTTGGTGTGGGAAGCGAATGGTTGTCTCCGCCTTCACCCAATACCAACGTACCTAATCCGGTTTTGGAGTATTTGCCATTAACACGTAAACATACATATTATCCACCCAGAGCGCAGCAGAACCATTACGATACCCTCGTGTACAAAGCCACTGATAATAACGGTTGCGAAAATACTGATACCGCCATAATCTATATTAAACCCGTACCTGAAGTTGACGCGGGTAAGTTATCTGCGGTTTGTCATTTTGATAATCCAGTTGACTTGAATACCGCAGCCGGAGCAACACCGTTGGGAGGTATATGGAGTGCTGAAATTCTTTCGCCTCCGGTTACGGGGTTGGATACCAATGGAATTTTTGATCCTTCAATGGCAACACGTTTAGGAAAAGGCTTACCCAATATTCTGAAGTATACTTTCACTAATACGTACAATTGCAGCACCTCAGATACCGTTCATCTGGTAGTTTATCCGCTTCCCGCAACACGATTAACTGCACCGGATTCGGCTGTTTGTGAAAACCACGCTCCCGTTGCATTTAACGGTACACCTAAAGGGGCGGGAGGAGTATATTACCTTAATGACAAAAATTTAGGGCAGGCACAGCCATTTTTTGAGTTTGACCCCAATAGGCAAAACAATCCGAATGTGTTGGAAGGAATAAACTGGGTGAAGTATCATTATACAGATGTGAACGGTTGTAAGAAAGCTGATTCACTCAGAATACGTGTTCAGCTGATGCCTGATGTAAAATTGATTGCGCCACTTGGAGCATTGTGTGAAGGAGATACATTTACCCTTCGTGGAACCATGAGTAAAACAAATTCATTCAGGTGGTCAACATCAGGAGATGGCAAATTCACAGGACAGTTTTCCAATATTACTGATTCAACTTCAACAGACAGTGTTGTCAATTACACACCCGGAGCAAATGATATTTTCAATCAAGGCTGCTTCGTGAGATTGATATCAACCGACAATGGTATATGTCCAGCTGATGTGGAACAAAAGCCGATAAAGATTGAGATTAAGCCTTCAGGAGATTTTACTGCTATACAGGAAGGGTGCGAGCCTTTTACTACTTTCTTTGACGGAGCGTTCACCGGCTATCAATATATCCGGTGGAATTTCGGAGACCAGACTTCTCCTTTGGTGGGGGATGAAGATCCTGTTCATACCTACGTGAAGAAGGGTTTATATGATGTGTCGGTTTATCTTCGTTCTCCTGCTGGTTGTGAACAAACCATTACTAAGACCCAGTTTATAAAAGTGAATCCTACACCGGTGGCCTATTTTGAACCGGATAAAAAGAAATCTACTATTGCACTGCCTCGTTTCACGTTCTTTAACAAGAGTACTAATTATACGGACAAAGACAGTGTGACGCTGTTGTGGGATTTTGGAGATCCGAAGTCAGATGTAGATACTTCAGGCACAAACAATCCAACCTACACCTATGAGCCGTCTATTGGTAAATACATAGTCACTTTGAATGTAACTACCAACAAAGGTTGTACTTCTGAATACTCAGATACCTTGCTGCTGGAACCTGATATTACTGTATTTGCTCCTAATGCCTTCAGACCGCAAAGTGCTCAGGACCGTAACCAGAAGTTTTATATTGTGGTTGACGGAGCAATGACCTATCACTTGGATATATTTAACCGTTGGGGAGAGTTGGTGTTCAGCTCAGATGATCCGGAAGAAGGATGGGACGGCCGCTATCAGAATATCAACAGTCAACAAGATGTTTATGTGTGGCAGGTGAATGTAACCAGCTACAGCGGAAGACCCTATAAATATTCAGGAACAGTTACTCTGATCCGATAAAATATCTTGAATGTAATAAGTGAATAAGACGGGGTAACTTATCTCGTCTTATTTTTTTATACTTGAAGCATGAAATCAGCTAATCGGGTAAAATCAACGTTTCTATTATCATTTTTTCTCATTGTATTTGCGGCACCCATTTATGCGCAGCAGAATAATGATTCACTTATGGTGAAGCAACTATTTAATGAGGCACTAAATAAAGGGAAATCATACGAGAACCTCAGGTATTTATGCAAAAATATCGGGCACCGCTTGAGTGGTAGTGCAAATGCACAGGCCGCTGTTGAATACACCAAACGATTAATGACAGAGTATGGATTTGATAAAGTATACCTGCAACCGGTTTCAGTCCCTAAGTGGGTAAGGGGCGAAAAGGAACAGGCCAAAGCGATACTTTCAAACGGTAAAAGTGTACCCTTGAGAATACTTGCTTTAGGCAATTCAAAGGGTACAGGAGCAGCGGGTGTTAAAGCACAGGTGGTAGAAGTAAAAACACTTAAGCAGTTGGATTCGCTGGGTGAAAAAGAGATTAAGGGTAAGATTGTATTTTTTAACCGACCTATGAACCCTTCTTTCATTACTACTTTTGAAGCCTACGGAGATGCGGTTGATCAACGGTCCATAGGTGCGAGTATGGCAGCAAAGTATGGTGCAGTAGCGGTAATAGTAAGGTCCATGACACTAGCTCTTGATACTTTTCCGCACACGGGAGCTTTACGCTACATTGATTCTTTACCTCAAATTCCTGCAGTTGCTATCAGCACAAATGATGCGGATGTATTGAGCATTTTTGTTAAAAAGGATAAAGGAGTAGAGGTGTATTACAAAACAATGTGCGAAATGCAGGGTGAGGTAATGTCATACAATGTGGTGGGAGAAATAAAAGGAAGCAAATATCCTGATGAAGTCATAGCAGTAGGTGGTCACCTCGACTCCTGGGATGTGGGAGAAGGGGCGCATGATGACGGTGCCGGCTGTATACAATCAATTGAAGCATTGCGCCTATTTAGGTCGCTGGGTATAAAACCTTTGCGCACTATCAGGTGTGTTATGTTTATGAACGAGGAAAACGGTTTAAGAGGTGGCAAGGCATACGATGAGCAAACTAAGGGAGAAAAGCATATTGCGGCAATTGAATCAGACCGAGGAGGATTCACGCCCAGAGGATTTTCAATTGATACAGACAATGCAACACATATTCAGAAGATTAAAAGCTGGAAACAAACACTGAGCGCATTCGGTTTAGATAAAATTGAAGCAGGAGGAGGCGGAGCCGATATCAGTTTTCTTAAGCAACGCGGGTGCACATTAATTGGCTTTGTTCCTGACTCGCAACGCTATTTTGACTTTCACCATGCGTCAACCGATGTATTTGAAGCCGTAAACAAAAGAGAACTTGAAATGGGCGCTGCGTCAATGGCTGCGCTTATCTGGCTACTTAGCGAAAACGGGCTCTAATTTAGATAGCAGAGTAGTCATATTTAAAGGCTTTGACAACATAGCCTCAATATTCTTTATGTTGGCAGCATTTAGTTTATCTTCCAAATCAATAGAGGAGGAAAGTATAAATATTTTACATTTTTCCACAAAGGACGGATTTTGAAGGGTAAGTTTTTCAGCTAACTCAAACCCGTTCATGTCAGGTATTTGCAGATCAATCAAAAATATAACATTTGTGAGCTTATCCTCATTTTTTTTAATGAACTCAAGTGTAGGCAATGACTCTGTGAACGTATATACATCTTTGCTCATTTCTGATAGTTCAATGAAACGCTTATTAACCAAAAGATCTATATCGCTGTCATCTACAAGAACGAAGGTGTATTTTTGTGTTCCCATGTATTCTGTTAATCTAATGCAGGAATTAATATTTTAAAAGTTGTTCCGATGGTTTGATTTGACTCAACGTCTATTGTGCCTTTTAGTTTTGTTACGGCTTCTTTTACAATATACAAGCCTATTCCTGAGCCGCTGTTTGGGTTATTTCCTCTGAAGAACATATTGAAAATGTTGTCCTTTTCGCCATCTTTCATGCCTATGCCATTATCAGATATGATAATGCTACACTCTTTTGATGAGCTTGAGATATTAATATCAATGCCGCTTTTCACTTTATCCTTATCATGATATTTTACGGCATTGGATATGATATTACTTAGAATAATACGAAGTTTAATGGGGTCTGATTTAAAGCCGGATGCTTGGTTTATATGAATATTAAAATTAATCCTACTGAAACCCGGCATAAAATTCAGAGAATCGGTAATGTCTCCAATGAGTTTATTAAAATCAATAACCCCTATGTGAAAATCACTTCGGGAGTTTTTATAGTAATCAATTATACTCAGAATAAACTTATCAAGCTTGTGAACAGATTGCTCAATAAGTTTCAGGTACTGGTTACTGCTACCAGTTTCCAGTTCCGATAACTGGACTATTCCTAATATTGACATAAGTGGCGCACGTAAATCATGCGAAGCACTATATACAAACTTATCCAACTCATCGTATGCTTTCTGAAGTTCAGTATTTCTTTCCTTTAATTCTTTCCGGGTTCTGTATATATCATAAGCATTTTCGATGGCAGTTCTTACATAATCATTATCCCAAGGTTTATCAATGAAACGGAATACTTCTCCCTTGTTAATGGAATCAATAGCCGCATTGATATCGCTGTATCCGGTGATGAGTATTCTCAGTGGCTCTGAATGTAAGTGACGTATTTTTTCAAAAAACTGAACACCCGTCATTTGAGGCATACGTTGATCAGCCAGAACGATATGAATTTCATGATTAGCAAGAATTTCTTCCGCTTCTGAAACAGAGGTTGTAGTATAAATATTATACTCTTTGCGGTATTCGGCCTTAAAACCGTTAAGGTTCGCCTCCTCATCGTCAATATAAAGAAGATTGATATGCGGTTTTGGCATGGTGAAAGGTAATATTATTTCAGCAATTTAGGAAGTTTTATAACAAATTCAGCACCTTCACCCGGAGAGGAGTTTACCTGAATGCTCCCTTTATGCATTTCAATAATCTTATAAACAATAGACAGGCCCAAGCCAGTACCTTCTCCCACTTCTTTGGTAGTAAAGAAAGGGTCAAACATATTGGATTTTACTTCATTGGTCATACCCATACCGGTATCAGCAATTTTTATCACTACCATTTCATTCTCAAAAGAAGTGCTTACAGTTATTTTTCCATGCCCGTCTTTGAAATTGCGTATAGCGTATATGCTATTGTTGAGTAGGTTCATAAAAACCTGATTGAGTTTGCCCGGATAACATTCTATATCAGGAAGGCTTCCCAATGCTTTTTCAATTTTCACTTTATCTCCCAATTGGTTGTTGAGCAATATTAATGTGGAGAGAATTCCTTCATTTATATTGGCATGTTTTATTTCCGCTTCATCAAGTCGGGAGAAGTTTTTTAAGCCCTTCACAATCTCTACAGTTCTGGATGCGCCCTCTTCCATTCCTTTCAGCAGCATTTCAATTTCTTTACGTATATAGTCGTAATCAATCTCTTCTTTAAACTGCTTAATGTTGGTCATAAGAGATTTAATATCATCTGCAGTGAAATGCTCTTGAAGCAAATCATATTTTTCCAGAATAGAAATAAGGTCGTCAACGTCCCTTCTTAACGGACGAATATTGGAGCTAACAAAATTGATGGGGTTATTTATTTCATGAGCAATACCTGCAGTAAGTTGCCCCAGTGAGGCCATTTTTTCTGCATCTACCAGTTGGGTTTGTGCATCTTTTAATTGTGTAAGCGCATTGCTTAAATCAGTGTTTGTTTCCTGAAGTTCTAACGTTCTTTCTTCTACTTTTTGTTCCAGAATGATATTTTGCTCGCGCACAATACGCTCATTTTCCCTTAGCGCCATCAAGGCCTCTTCCTGTGATTTTTCTTTTTCTATCTTGAGAATATTGATTCTGTCGGCAAGGGCAATGGATAGTAATATGGCCTCAATAGCGGAGCCAAACTGGATGGATGATGAGGTGATGTTATTGAAAGGTAATACCCCCACATCTTTTAATACAAAAACAACAATACTCAGAAGGAAAGCAGACCAGGCAATGATGAAGAAAAGAGCCTGACGAGAATTAAATTTTATTCTCACATATATGGCAGCAAACAGCATAGCAAATGTTAAGCCCAGTGCAAAAAGATTGAGCAGGTTATAGGCAATATGTTTTTGTTCGCCTAGTCCCAGAAAGAGCGGGATAAGATAAAGTACGCAAAACGTTAGTAACAGTTTATTGATTTTTGGCGTGAGGTTTTTTATATTAAGAAATTCACGAAGGAAGCCGATAGACGTAAAAGCTGTGAGACAGGAGAAAAGGAATATGCTATATTTTTCAAAAGCGGGGAATTCAGGCCAAAAGTATTTGAAACCGTATCCCTTTATACTTATTTGTGCCAATGCAACAGAAAGAATGTATATGATGTAAAAGAAATAAATACGGTCTCTCACACTAAAAAGAAGAAAGAGATTGTAAAGGAAAATCACCAACATGATACCCGCATAAATACCAAAGCCCATGTCATCAACTAATCCGGCTCTGTAACCTGCTTTAGCAGATCCGAAATAGACCGGTACCTGCATTTCACTATATGAGTTGAGCAGTAAATAACACTCAAACACTGTTGGTGAGTCTGTGAGCGGTAAATCAAATACATAGTTCGGGTTATCGTATGTTCGTTGATTGTAGAAATTATTTTTGCTGATTGTATTTACATAAAACGGCTTGCCTGCAGAACGTGAATAGAATGTAATATTTTCCAGCATAGGGTTAGCAACATTTATCACAATTCTGTTTTGTGCACTGTTGCTTGCCATAAATTTTACCCACAGGTTAAAAGTTGACACCGGTTCATGTGGTATTTCTGTTTTAATCTCTTTGAAATTTTGCCCGTTTTTACTTATAACCTCAATGTCGAGAAGGTTAGTTGTATCCTGAAATACGAGCAAATGGTTTTTATTTAATAGAATAAATTGATCGTTTTCTGCTATAGAAACAATTTTGGTTTGTGGAAAAACCAACAGTGAAGATAGACAGAATACTATTGCAAAGTAGAGTTTAAGTATTTTCATAAATTGTTATTTTGCAGCGACTCCTTTTAAAGTAAGATCAATATTTACACATGCTTTCCCCTTTGGCCCTTCAGCAAGTATCTGTTGTATCGGTTTGTTCAGCAAATTCAATACTTCTTGCCTTTGTTCTTCTGCCGCAGTACTCAATAAAGGCACATCATTAATAACCAGTGATGTGGCCACCAAGTCAAGTTTAGGGTAATAGAAGGTGCCTTCTTTACCAATAGAAGTTTCAATTACAAATCCGTAGGTTTTGGCCATAGCCACAGTATAAGGTGCACACAAAACGAAAAGGGAGCCCATGTCGAGCATTCGTGCCAAGGTTACTCCCATGCAGGTTAGTAAAATACTCAAGCCATGGCCCGCAATGTCTTTGGAATTCCAGAGCCCGCACAATTCTCCGGTTTTGTTTTTAGCGTACTCTGCTACAAGCGGGTATATTTTGGTATCTACCAGACCTATGGCTTCTTCAATAGGTAGAGGTTGTGTATTGTTAGCTAAGTGGATTCGTTCACCACCGTATGTGTGCTTTCCATCTTCAGACTCCACTATGATTACAAATACCCCCGGATTATAAAACCAGTCGTTTTTTGCTGAGGTAACTTTGGTTACGCCATAGTCACGTAAAACATTCGCATGCCCTTCCGCAAAGCGTCTGCACGATTCAATATCGTCAGAGGCTTTGAATACTCTTACACGTATGTTCTTTTCCCTTTTCTGCTCTTTCAATGGCGATTTTGTTTGATGGCGAGGTCGATGTCAAAATATAATCTGCCAGACAGTGTTGATTGTTTTAGAAGTATTTGCCTGCAAGCTTCTGTAGTTATAGCTCCTCCAAGCATTACTGCCGAAGAAAGCTGTGGCCAAGAAACTATCGTTTTACTATATTCATTCATGGAGAATTTTAGTCTTTCGGAGATGTTTTCTGCACTAATTATTTTCATTATTACAGGTAGTTTATCTTGTGGTGTCAGTTCCTTTAACTCCTGAAAAGAGATATCCCCTACCAAACCATGTAAAATAGGTAATGTGTTATCCAGATCAAATCGTTCAATATCCAGCATTCCGCGGTCATTGGTGTCCATTACTACGGGTATTCCATGCTCACGGGCTTTAAGTCTGCACAGTAGCTTAATGTCAAGGCTATCGCATTCATCTACTAATATATCCAAATTTCCTCCTTCACTCAAAAACGATTCTATATTTTCTTCAGTAACTCCGTTTTTAAATATTTTGAGTTGAATAAAGGGATCCAGTTCTGATATTCTTCTTTGTGCAATAACCCACTTGGGTAGTCCAATTTCATGAATACCCGCCTCAAGTCTGTTCATATTACTAAGGTCGAGAGAATCAAAATCAGCAATCCTGATTTCACTGCACACACGTTCCATAGCCAAACAAACAGCAATGGTCATCCCCACAGATAAACCAATAACGCCTATCTTTTTTGATTGCAATTCTACTTGTTCTTCCCTGGTTATTTTATAGAGATTTCTACTGGTTCGTAACTCGATATACTCTTTCTCATCAAGCAGGTGTACCAGTTTTTTACTCCAGGGGTAATATACCCAAACACCATATTCCTGTAAGGGGGTGTTCTTAAGTAGTTCTGAAAAAAAATGTTCTTTATTTAATTCAACGGCAGGGATATGTGGGTTTCGAATTCGCTGTAGTTCAAAAATTTGATTTTCAATAGTGTCATAAACTTCGCAATCAGTTTCAGATTGAAAAAGTTCAGTCAAACGAGCCTTATCCTGTTCTTTGTTCAAGCGAAAAAATTGAGGGGTACCCTCTGTAGAAAATACACTATCCTTTGCCGCACCTCTTTTCAGACAGACGGTAATATCGTCCGACATTTTCATTTGCTTAATTTTTCAGCAAATTAGAAATTATTCGATGAATTATTGTGTGAAGGCCATGAATATTTTAAATTTTAGTAAAAAATTGTTTTAAGACCTTTAATTTTGTGTATGGAGTTGGACGAAAAAACAAAAGTTAACATACTGTATGTGGATGATGAAGAAAATAATCTTCAGTCATTCAAAGCAGCATTCAGAAGAGATTACAATGTTTTTCTGGCTTCGTCAGGTTTTCAGGGGCAGGATGTTTTGAAACAGCACACCATTCACATTATTGTAACCGACCAGCGAATGCCCGGAATGACCGGTGTAGAGTTTCTGGAGTCCATTTTAGATGAATACCCTGATGCTATGCGAATTTTACTGACCGGCTACAGTGATATTGATGCTGTAGTGGACGCTGTTAATAAAGGCAAAATTTATCATTATCATCAGAAACCTTGGGACGAAAATCTTTTGAGAACAGTTTTCAAAAATGCTTATGCACATTATCGTTTAGTGGAGGACAACAAGGAGCTTACTCAAAAACTAATTGTGGTCAACAATCAACTGGAATTTATGCTGCGTCAGAAACTGCTGGATTAATTATTTTTTTCTGCTTATCCATTCAGCAATGTTGTTTATAACATAGATCGGAACATTTGCTCTTACATCGTAGTCTTTTGGTGAGCTTTGCTCAGGACTTTCAGTAAACACATGATTCAGTTTCGGGTATAAAATAAGCCGTGCATTTCGTCTGTTTTTTTTCAATTTGCTTTCCCAAATCGTATAATCTTTTATTGTTACCTGATAATCTCGAGCACCCTGTAGCAGCAGAATACTTTGATTGAGTTTACCCGCTGTTGTTACCTGATTGTAGTGCATTAAATCTACCCAATAAGCTGTGGGTAACCCCAAAGGCAATTCATCCGGTGATGCCAAAGCAAGCCGGATGCTGTCTTTTAATATGGCTGTGCTAGATTTGTAGTTATTTAAAGTTTCTTTCTCCTCTGTACTCAAAGTATCATTAAGCATAAAAATGTAGTTGAGTTGTTCCTCCACTACAACTTCCAACGGACGTGCGTTGGCTGCCATCATAATAATACCCTTCACTTTTTTATTGTTAGTGGCTATTCTGGGGGCACACATTCCACCCAAGCTATGACCCAATACATAAATTTCCTTTTTGTTAATGCCATTTTGTGTGCTCATTAACTCAACAGCTTCTTTTGCATCGTTTATTACTTCTTCATTAAGGTTAAGCAATTCTATATCATCTGCACTTTTGCCACCATATACTTTGGTGCGTTTGTCGTATCGGAAAGTAGCTATTCCTTTAGAAGCTAAGCCTAGGGCCAGGTCTTTAAAAAGTTTGGTATTACCCAGTGTTTCATCTTTATCGTTAGGTCCTGAGCCATGAACCATAATTACAACGGGAACATCTTTTTCAGCTAACGGAAGTGTTAGAATACCCGGCATTTTGTATTTACCGTTGACTAAGGTGAGCTTAATTTCCTTATATTTTTTTGCATCAGGTGCATAAGCAGGCCACATATAATCTGCCTTGGGTCTGGAAGGAATAATCCGAATCATGTTCACATACCCACTGCTGTCATACGTTAACATCAACTCGTATGCTGCTTTTTTGAATCTGCATAATTGAAAATAAGAAATGTTATCCTGAAACAACTCTGTTTCAGGTGCGCCAACCGAATCAAGATCACCACTTTCCCGTTCCAGATTACTCCATATAAGCCCTAAACGTGTAGCACTTAATGCGTCCTTCGTTTCTTCATTGAAGGCCAAGTGGACCGAGTCAAATTGATGCATTATAAGTTGCTTGAGGATAATTGCACTTTTTATTTCATGTTGTGCAAAGCCAGCATGGGTGAGCAACAGGATGAAAATGGCACCTACGCTGAACTGTATTTTTCTTTTTTGTGTTAACGGTTTCATATCTTCGCAAAGTTAGCCATGAAAAAGAAACTTTACCTTACATTATTCCTGTTGATTTCGGGAGCATGCAGTTTTGCACAGGACTCGCTTGTTGAGTGGGATCCGGCAGGTACTCGATTCAGCGTGCAGTTATTGCCATATTATATTGAAACTAACGGAGCCAATCAGGTTAACTTTGGCATGGGTGCCAAGGCAGATTATTATTTCCCCAAAGTGCTGTCATTACATGCAGGTGTTAAACAGGCCCTCTATGATTTGAATAATTACAATGCCAACGGCAAAGGCTTCAAAACTTCTGAGAACACCACCAATCTTTTTCAGCAGTTTGATTTTGGGGCAGGGTTATTTTTTAATATTGACGGGAACACCAAAACAAGAGTTTATGCTTGGCCCGGAACAGGCTATATAGATCCTGTAGAAAAAGACACGTTATATGATTATACAAAGGAAAAACTACCCTGCAGAACAATGATTGGTTTGCGCGGTGGTTTTTACCAATGGAGACAATCTGTTGACGCAATTAGCGCGTCAAAGGGGCCGTTGATTGCTAAAGACGGGTATATTTTTAATGACTCAATGGATCTTTACACCAACATCACTTCAAGCGGATACTATGCCGGTATTTCCCTTTCTAAATTAGTTGATGTATTTTATACTTCAGCTGATGGAAAACATAGGAATGCGTCTTTTATACGAAATATATACCTTGATGTACTCTACGCACCCACTATCACTATTGATAATATCGTATTAAACGGGATTTCCTATGATATTTCAGGAATTGGAGGCCTCAGCAAAAAAAATATGGGTGGCAGAATTGTGTATGAAAAAACTTCAACACGCGATTTTCCCAAACTGAATTTCTCTTACCGTGTTGAAGCAGGCATACGGCCGGGGTTAGCTGATAAAGGTTTCTATATTATGCAAACCATAGGTTTGGGTTTTGCCCGTTAATATTTTCCTTACTTTTGTGCACTTATGGTAGTTACCCGCCTTCGTAATATTTTTATTGGCATCGGATTATTGATGCTGGCCGTTTTTCTGCTTTCACTTTTTTTTGAGCGCACTTACCTGGTTAAACGCGAAGTGACCATAGCAGTAGCACCCGCAAAGGTTTTTCCGCTTATTAATACACCTGCTTTGTGGGACGAATGGATGAGTTGGGGTGCGCCCGACAGTTCTTATACATATATTTTTATGGGGCCTCCTTCCGGCCGCTTTGCCAAAAAAATTATGAAAGGTCCGCAGGTAGATATAGTTTTTAAAATCATTCAAAGTCGCAAGGATACAGCCATTCGATATGAGATTTCAACTGCTGATGTAGAGTTTACCACTGACGGGGATATTTTGCTTTCCCCTGTTCCCAATGGCACCTTAGTGAGTTGGATAGACTCGGGTGATGTGGGATATAATGTTTTTGCCCGCTTTAGTCTGAAGGGTATTCAGCAGAGAATAAGTGATGATATGGACCAGAGCTTATTGCGACTCAAAAGCGTGGCTGAGCAAGCACGCTGATAACTGTAAAAATTCTGACATTTTTCATTTCCCTTTCTGAGTAAAGGGTTAGTTTTGCCGCTTATTTCAACAGAGTATGAGCGATACTAAAAAAATTACCAATGCCTTAATTTCAGTTTTCTATAAAGATGGTTTAGAGCCTGTTGTAAGAGAATTGCACCGTTTGGGAGTAATTATTTATTCTACAGGAGGAACACAGGAGTTTATAGAGAAGTTGGGTATTCCGGTAATTGCCGTAGAGTCTCTTACAGGATATCCTTCCATTTTGGGCGGAAGAGTAAAAACATTGCACCCTAAAGTTTTTGGTGGTATTCTGGCCCGCAGAGAAAATCCTTCCGATATTTCAGAGGCTGCTCAGTTTGAAATTCCCATGCTTGATTTGGTGATTGTTGATTTGTATCCGTTTGAGGAGACAGTAAAGTCAACCACAGATGAAAGTGCTATCATTGAGAAAATTGATATTGGCGGAGTATCACTCATTCGCGCAGCTGCAAAAAATCACCGCGATACCATTATTGTTGCGCACAAGAATGACTACGCATTTTTGCTCAACCTGCTGCAAACAAAAAATGGCAGTAGCATGGACGATAGAAGAGAATTGGCCCGCAGAGCATTTAACGTTACGTCACACTACGATACTCATATTTTCAACTACTTTAACGGAGACCGCACTGACAGTTTTAAAGAAAGTATACTCACCGGAACTAGCTTGCGCTACGGTGAAAACCCGCATCAAAAAGGCGTTTTTTACGGAGATTTAAGTGAAGTGTTTGACCAGCTGCATGGCAAAGAGTTATCGTACAACAATCTGGTTGATGCAGAAGCGGCATTACAGCTTTCGGCAGAATTTACGCAACCCGCCTTTGCCATTATCAAACATACCAACCCTTGTGGAGTAGCTGAGCGCGATACGTTGCTGCAGGCATGGAACGATGCGCTGGCCGGTGATCCCGTTTCAGCATTTGGTGGTGTGATTGCATCTAATCGGATTATTGATGAGGCTACTGCAAAGGCAATGGACAGTCTTTTTTTTGAACTACTCATTGCTCCGGGGTATGATGCCGCAGCTTTAGAAATACTGAAATCGAAAAAGAACCGTGTTTTGCTGGTACAGAAAAAATCAGATTTTGGTAAGATGCAGTTTAAATCGCTGCTTAACGGTGTGCTGGCCCAAGACAAGGACAGCGTACAGGAAAAGGCAGGTGATTTAATTTGTAAAACCGAAACTCAACCTACCTCAGCTCAGGTTGACGATTTACTCTTTGCTGTTAAGCTGGTGAAGAATGCTAAGTCCAATACCATTGTACTAGCCAAAAATAATCAGTTAATCGGCATTGGTTGCGGACATACTTCCCGAATTGATGCGTTACACCACGCTGTAAAAAAAGCTGCTGAATTTGGTTTTGATTTGAACGGTGCGGTGATGGCTTCAGATGCATTTTTCCCCTTCCCTGATTGTGTGGAAGTAGCACACAAAGCAGGCATCAAAGCAGTGATTCAACCCGGTGGTTCAATAAAAGATCAGTTGAGTATTGATTATTGCAATGCCCACGATTTAGCGATGGTATTCACCGGTATTCGTCATTTCAAGCACTAATTCATAGTTAAGAATTATCTGTATTCAGATAGGTTTTTAATGCTTTCACGTAACTCTCAAAAGCACTGATTCCTTTTTGTGTGATTTTGCAAGTTGTAAGCGGATACTTTCCTTTAAATCCCTTTGTTACTTCAATATACCCTGCCTGTTGCAGTTTTTCAATCTGCACACTCAGGTTGCCGGCAGTGGCTGCAGTTTTTTCTTTGATATATCCAAACTCAGCCTCCTTCACGCCAATAAGTAAGGACACAATGGCGAGTCGGAGCTGAGAATGAAGAAGCGGATCGAGGTCTTTAAACATGCTTGGCTAATCTGTTATTTAATAAATGGCCGGGAATGATGAAGCCTCCCATAACCCCGATGGCAATAAGTAACAAATGTACTTCTGTTCCTCTTCCCAATGTCTGTGCTATAAACGACTCCGGTAATTGTTTAGCAATTTCAGGATAAATAAAACCAATTAGCGCACAAGTCCAGTTTAGTATTCCGCCCCATTTCAGGGGCTTGAATTTTAGTAACCCTCCAGATACAAATAACCAAATGGCATATACCATCATAATGGTAGGGTAAAAGGCTTTCCATTGTGACCCTACCGGCATGGCAAAACAGACTACAAAAAGAGAAATACTGAATGCCTTTACCACCTCACTCATGCTTTCAGAAACATATGTTTTTACCTGTACTTCTTTTTTCTTTTCGCGCATGCCGTATATCATGGTAACTATACCGCCCACTGGCATCAGTATCATCCATGGTAATCCGTGTATTTCGAATGTTGTAAAACCAATGATATATAAATCTGTAAGTGCTGCAATAAATACCAGCCAGCCCCAGAAATAATAATAGAAACCGTTGTCTCTTATTTCTTCTTTTGTTTTGCTGATCATTTCTTCAATCAGCAGGATAGCGTCTTTTTCATTCATATCAGTATAATTTTAGCAACGGATTTTGCTTCAGACAAAATCCGTTGCAGGTTTTTATTACTTAATTACAATTCTGTGTTTTGTGTTACTTTTATCTGAATGGTGCAAGACCACAATATACACACCTTCTTTTAATCCTTCACAGTCAACATTTATTTCTGATGTTTCTGCTTTTACACTTTTCACTACTTCTGCCTTCACATTGTACAACTCTATCAGCTCTACTTTTTTTTCAGCATAAATGTTAAAGCTCTCTTTGGCAGGATTAGGATAAATTTTTATTAATTGTGCTGCGCTGATCTGTTTTACAGAGGTATTCTGGTAACTGAAACTGATGTCGTCCAGGTATAGTTTACTTCCTACTACGGGATCGAAACCGTTTATGCTGGAGGAGAATAACATCGCCAGAGAATCAGGAGTGTAATTGCTGTAGTAGTTAATCGTTACTTCAGCTTGCACATACTGATTAATGGTTTGGTAGTTTACCCAATTAGCATGGCCCACAGTATCTCTTTGTAATGTTGTAGTGTTCCATCGGGTCAGCAGTAAGCTCATGGCATTCGTGTCTCCGGTCATGGGGTTGGCTTTGAAGAAAAATTTCAACGATACCGGGCGCGAAGCGAACGGAATAAGGTTGCGATCCATAACAGGCTCCCATTGTTCAGTCAGAATAAGGTTGGTGGTCAATAAACCGGGAATGTTGGACATGTTACCCGATTTGGTTTCGAGCAGTACTGCTGATGTGCCGTTGTGAGCGTCTCCCGTTTTAAGGGTGGTTTGCGGGTAACTGACCAGTGACAGTATGTTCAGAGAGAACCATCCCTGAGGCTCCTGAAAGTTGACGCTGTTACCTGTTTTCTGTAACCAGTTTTCCATCTCACCATTGATGGGTTGCTCCTGTGCTTGTGCACCCAGCCACAACCCTGTTGTGACTATTAGTGCGAATAATTTTGTAGATTTATTAGACATAGATTTGAAACATTTGATTTGCGATACAAATGTAAAGTAGTTTATATTATAAACTAAAATTTATTTTCACATTTTAGCAATAAAGTGCTGAAAATAAGTCCGATAATTTTTATGGAATAAATCGTTCGCTGGTTTTGTGCTTGCCGGTGAGGTCGTGCCCGCTGATGTCGAGGTATTCGATATTGGGTACCCAAAAGGAGCCCCCTACAATGTGAACATAAACCCGGTCGAGCTGACTTAACCTCCCGTTGATGTAAGTATACACGTGGTATTTATGGTCGTGTTCTGAACGGATGAGGTAAAGATTTTTTTTGCGGTAACTCACAAACGTAAGCAGGTACGATTGTTTTTCGGCATTAACCAGCGTAGCATTTAAACCGTAGGCATACTTTTTCTGAATGATGGTGAGGTCTTCCTTCTGGTTTTGCTCGGCATAACACTGCCAGTATATTTTCACCGGCATTTGAGGGTTGGGTTTTCCATCAGGCCGCAGGTTCACTTCGTACATAATGGTGTTGGTATTTACACTGCGCTGAATGTAAAATAACTGGTGCTCAAAGCGGGGAACAGGAAAAGAATCAGGAACAGTTTTTACACTTTTTTGTACGGGAGAAACAAGGTGGGTAGCCGGTTCTTTAACCAACCACCACACAGACATTGCAGACATGGTCCCGATACTGAAAATAA